>NZ_JACAPM010000020.1:128710-153330 GCF_013385695.1 Pseudomonas sp. D8002 | reverse complement strand
CGCTGTAAGAGCGGAACCAATCTCAGCCATCACCAAAATAACGGATATTCACCCACCACCGGCCGTAATAAACCGCCGCGCCAAAAACCCATACAACAGATACCCAAACGCCAATACCAGCGTCGCACCAAACACCGCCTCCTCACCACACGCGTAAATCGCATACAGCGAATACCCCACGGCAATCAGCAACACCGTGGTATTGCGCGCATACACCACCGCCGCCACCCGCGCCTTGTGCATCATCACCAGCAGCCCAGTCAGCGCAGTGACGTAAGGAATCAAATTAGTCACCACCGCCAGGTTCACCAACTTGCCGAACTGCGCACTGGCCGTGGGCGAGATGGTCGACAAGGCAATCAGGCTCTGCAACGCCGCGCAGGCAATCAGCCCCAACACGGGCGCGTGGGAGCGGCTGACCCGGCTGAAGAAGCGCGGAAACAGGCGCTGGTCCGCCGACATCTTGGCCGTTTGCGCCAGGGTGAATTGCCAGCCCAATAGCGAGCCGATGCACGCCACTACCGCCAGGGCCATGATGATATCGCCCACCAGCGGCGTAAAGATCTGCGCATACACCAGGGCAAACGGCGCGGAAGACTCGGCCAGTTCGGCGTTAGGCACGATGCCCTGGATCACGCTGGTGGACAGCACATACACCAGCGCCGCGCCGAGGGTGCCCAGCAGGCAGGCCAGCGGCACGGTGCGCTTGGGGTCTTCCACCGCGTCATAGCCCTGGGCCGCGGACTCCATGCCGAGGAAGGCCCAGAGGGTCAGCGGGATACTCGCGCCAATCGCATCCCACAGTTGCAGTTGGTTGGGGTTCCAGGCATCGCTGAACACCTCCGTCTTGAAATAGAACCAGCCGATCACGCTCAAGCCCGCCACGGGAATGATCACGCCCCACACCGTGATCACGCCGATCCGCCCGGTCAGGCGCGGCCCGCCGAAGTTGGCCACGGTGGTCAGCCAGATCAGCCCGAGGGTGCCGATGAACAAGGGGATGGGGCCGCTGCCCAGCCACGGGATGAAGGACGACAGGTAGCCCACCGCCGAAATCGCAATCGCCACATTGGCGATGATCAGCGACAGGAAATACAGGAACGAACAGAGGAAGAACCCGGACTTGCCGTGGGCCTCTTCGGTGTAGGCCGACATGCCGCCGGTGCGGGTGCAGAAGAGGCCGCACTGGGCAAAACAGTACGCGATCGCCATCGAGCCCACGGCGGTGATCAGCCACGACAGCAGCGAAATCGCACCCAATTGCGCCATGCTGGCGGGCAGCATGATGATGCCCGAGCCCATCATGTTGATCGCCACCAGGGTGGTCAGGCCCATCAGGCTCATCTTTTTGCTTGGCTCGGCCATCGGCGACTCCTTGCGCTGAGAGGACAGCCTTGTCAGTGAAGCAGCTTGTTGCCTGTTTGCGCGATTATCAGCCTGCTGCCTGCGGCTGCATCCGCAACTCACCTTCCACATCCTTGACCAACCCACTGGCCAGGAACAGCGGCGCCACGCGCTTGTGCAGCTGCGGCTCGACAAATTCCTTCACCGTGTCCAGCGCCAGCGCGCCGCTCAACGGCAGCTCGGCCTTGGTGTAAGACAACCAGGCTTTCTTCAGTATCAACAGCACGTCGCTGCCGGCGGTGGAGGCGAAGCGACGGTGGTTTTTTTTGCCGTCGAAATCGAAGGTGTGCTGAAACTCGTAGCCGGCCTCGCTGCCCTCGCTGGCGACGCAGCGGATGCAGGTGCAGGGGCCATCGCCGAAAGCGCTGCGCAGGTAGTTGTTGAAGTCCACCACGGGCTTGAGTGACAGGCGCTTATCCACCTCGAACAGGTCCCCGGTCATTTTTTCGTCAGTGTTCAAGGTCCATTTCCTCGCAGCGGTTTTTTCAAGGGCGGCACGATACCAGCCGAAGGGCGTGGGCGGGTAGTTTTTGGTCGCCTCAGTGGGGACGTCCATTCGCCAATGCCCTTGTTACAGTTTCCTTAAATCATCGCCCAAGGAAACCGACATGAGCAGCAAATCCACGATCTACAACCACGGCGTTTCATGGGAAGAGGGCAACAGCGTCAGCCAGGGCTACCGCGTCAATGGCACGATCTATATTGCCGGGCAGTTTTCTCACACCCTGGAAGGTGAGTTCGTTGACGGTGATGCCGCCGCCCAGACCCGCCAGACACTGGAGAACCTCGACCATGTGCTGGCCGGCTTCGGCGTTGGCCGCTCGAACATTGCCGCGGTGGATTTCTTCCTGGTGCATGCCAAGCGCGATTTTGAAGCGGTGGTCAATGTGTGGAAAGAATACATCGGTGAGCATCGCCCGGCCGCGACCCTGGTCGGCGTGAATTACCTGGCGTCCGATGCACAGATCGTCGAGATCAAGGTGATTGCCCACGCCGACTGATCAGTCCGCCAGCTCATCCACCATCAGGTCGATAAAGCGCCGTACCCGAGGCTCCAGGAAGCGTTTGCTCGGGTACATCGCCAGGATCTCCACGTCCCCGGCGTCCAGGTCGGGCAGCACCTGTACCAGGCGCCCGGCAGCCAGGTCCTCGGCCACCACGAAGTCCGGCAGCAAGGCGATGCCCAGCCCGGACACGGCAGCGTCGCGCAGTGCTTCGCCGCTGTCCAGGCGCAGGCGGCTGCGCCCGTACGCCTTGACCCAGGTGCCATCCGATTCGCGAAAGCGCCAGCTTTGCTTGCGCGTGCGGCTGCTGAAATACAGGCAGTCGTGGTGGGCGAGGGCGTCCATGTCCCGGGGCATGCCGTGCTCGGCGAGATAGTCCGGTGCGGCGCACAGCAGCGCCTGATAACGGGCGACCACCCGGGAAACCAGTTGGCGGTCGGTGTTGGCGCTGCCGATGCGGATGGCCAGGTCGAAGCCGTCCTCGACGATATCGGCGGTGCGGTCGCTGAAGCTGACTTCCACCTGCACCTCGGGCCAGGCGTGCAGGTATTTCTTCAACAACGGCAGCAACACCTTGCGCCCGAACGCATCGGGCAGCGTAAGCCGCAATAAACCGCGCGGTACCCCGGTGGGCTGGCCGATGCGGCTTTGGGCGTTGTCCACTGCGGCGAGGATCTCCAGACCCTGGTCATACAGCGCGCGGCCTTCGTCGGTGAGGCTCAAGGTGCGGGTGGTGCGGTTCAACAGGCGCACACCAAGGCTGTCCTCCAGGCGCGCCACGGCTTTGCCGGCGGCCGAGCGCGTCAGGCCCATCGCCTGGCCACCGGCGACGAAGCTGGCGCCATCGACCACCGCCATGAAGATCAGCATCTCGTTGAGGTTGGTGCGCAGCATGCAGAGTGGCTCCGGGGATGACATCAGGCACAGGCGCGCAATATAGCAGCGCCGGCGGGCAGTGTTTTTCGTATATCCATAGATCGCGATATTCTTTTTCGCACTGTACGTGGGCCGCTACGCTCGCAACCCTTCTCAACCTCGCGGCAGCGTTCTCATGATAATAAAACGACCCACCCTGACGCTCCTGGCAGCAGCCAGTGCGCTCCTCAGCCTTGGTGCACACGCCGAAGGCAAGATCAGCATCGCCCAGCAATTCGGCATCGGCTACTTGATCCTCGATGTGGTTCGTGACCAGAACCTGATCGAGAAACACGGCAAGGAGCTGGGCCTGGACATCAAGGTGGAGTGGAACAGTATCTCCGGCGCCACCGCGATGAACGAGTCGCTGCTGGCCGGCGCGCTGGACGTGGTGTCGGCAGGTGTGCCGCCCATGCTCACGCTGTGGGACCGCACCAAGGGCAAGCAGAACGTCAAGGCCATCGCCTCGCTGGGCTCGATGCCCAACTACCTGCTGACCAATAACCCGGATGTGAAGACCCTCAAGGACTTCAGCGAAAAAGACCGCATCGCCGTACCGGCCGCCGGTGTGGGTTTCCAGTCGCGCACCTTGCAGATTGAAACCGCCAAGCAGTTCGGGAACGACAACTACAAGAAGTTCGACGATATCTCCATCAGCCTGGCGCATCCGGACGCCACTGCGGCGCTGATTGCTGGCGGTTCGGAGATCAACGCGCACTTTTCCAGCCCGCCGTTCCAGTACCAGGAGTTGTTGAATCCCAAGGTGCACAAGGTGCTGAGTTCCTACGACATTCTCGGCGGCCCGGCGACGTTCAATGTGCTGTACACCACCGAGAAATTCCACGACGAGAACCCCAAGACCTACAAGGCGTTCTATGACGCGTTGGCCGAGGCCGAGAAAATCATCAAGGCCGACAAGCCGGCAGCGGCCCAGGCTTACATTCGTGTAGAGCAGTCGAAGCTACCGCTGGCGCTGGTGGAGAAGATTGTCCAGGACCCGGAAATCGACTTCACCATCGTGCCGCAGCGTACCTATATCTATGCCGAGAAATTGCAGGAGTTGGGGGTGTTGAAGAACAAGGCGGGGAGCTGGAAGGATTACTTCTTTGAAGAGGCGCACGGCGGGAACGGCAGCTGACTCCATTCTGAATTGAAACGCACACAAAAATGTGGGAGCGGGCTTGCTCGCGAATGCGGTGGGTCAGTCGATACATGTGCTGGCTGAACCACCGCATTCGCGAGCAAGCCCGCTCCCACATTGGATCTGCGGTGTTTTCAATTCCCCGCAAGGTTGTTCTTGATCCAGTCGTACAAGTGATTCCCCTCGCTCGACAACTCGCTGTTGGCCCGCCGGCACAGGTAGTACTGGCGGCCATCATCGACCTGTAGATCAAACAGCTTCACCAACTCCCCATTTGCCACATGCGGCGCCACCAGTGGCGCGCGCAGCAGTGAGCAGCCCAATCCGGTCAGCGTGGCCGTCAGCGCCAACTGACCATCCTCCAGCAGCAAACCATTCAACGCGGTCCCGTGATGCACGTCGGCGGCCTGGAACCATTGGCTCCAGGTGCCGCGCTCTTCGTCGTGCAACAGCGGTAATTCACTCAGCGCCTCAGGTGTGTCGATCGGCCCGTGTTGCTCCAGGAATGCGCGGCTGCAATACGGCGTCACCGCCCCGGAAATCAGCGGCTCGCTGTGGTACCCCGGCCAGTGCCCGGTGCCGAAGCGGATCGATAAATCGGCAGCGTCGCTGGGGTAGCTGCGGTGGTTGGCGTAGGTGACGTTGATGTCCAGCGCCGGGTGGTCCTTGAGGAACTGTGCCAGGCGCGGGATGAACAGGTTGATGCCGAACAGCGGGATCAGGCTGATGGTGACCTGGCGTGTGGCGCTTTTTTCCCGCACGTGTTCGGTGGCGCTGCGCAGTACGGCGAAGGCCGAGCGAATTGCGCGGTAGTACTCGCGGCCTTCTTCGGTGAGCACCAGGTTGCGGCCCTGGCGCAAGGTCAGCGCTTGCTGCAGAAAGCTTTCCAGCAGGTGCAGTTGATGGCTGACGGCGGAGGGCGACACGTCCAGCTCGCGGGCAGCGGAATTCACTCCGCCATGGCGGGCAAACGCTTCGAAGGTGCGCACGGCACGCAACGGCGGGTCATTGGCTAACTGTTCTAAATTATTCATGTATTGAATTAAATACTAAGTGAGATGGCAAATAAAGAGCCATAAATGCCGTATTTATGGCGGTTATAGCGCTTTATGCGTTTGGCATAACCATATGAATTTCTGATATTTGATAAAAACAGAATAGATGCTTAGTGTGCCGCCCTCGTCAGTAGTGAGGTCGATGGTTTCCATGGATGCGTTTATCCAGCAACTGCTCAATGGTTTGATGACGGGCAGTCTCTACGCGCTAGTGGCCTTGGGTTACACCATGGTCTACGGCATTTTGCGGATCATCAACTTTGCCCACGGCGATGTGTTGATGATTGGCGCTTTGGTGGGCCTCTCGGTGATTCGCCTGTTGCAGGTGACATGGCCGGCGATGCCGCCGGTGCTGGTGCTGCTGGCAGCCACTGTGATTGCCATGGCGTTCTGCGCGGTACTCGCGGTGCTGATTGAGCGGGTCGCTTACCGGCGCCTGCGCAATGCGCCGCGCCTGGCGCCATTGATCAGCGGCATCGGGGTGTCGTTGTTGCTGCAAACCATCGCCATGTTGGTGTGGACGCGTAACCCGCAGATGTTCCCGCAACTGCTGCCGCTGGAACCGATTGAAGTGCTCGCGGGCGCTTCGGCGCATCCGGCGATCACCAACGCTACCGCCCTGACCACCATTGCCGTCGCACTGTCGGTGATGGTCGCGCTGCTGGTGCTGGTGGAGCGCACACGCTTTGGTCGGGCCATGCGCGCCGTGGCCGAGAACCCGCAGGTGGCGAGCCTGATGGGCATCAACCCGAATCGCATCATCGTGCTGACCTTTGCCATTGGCGGCGCCCTGGCGGCATTGGCCGGAATCATGATGGCGAGCAACTACGGCAGCGCGCACTTCTACATGGGTTTCCTGCCGGGCATCAAGGCGTTCACCGCAGCCGTATTGGGCGGCATCGGCAACCTCAAGGGCGCGATGCTTGGCGGCCTGCTGCTGGGGTTGATCGAGGCCCTGGGTACCGGCTACCTGGGCGCTGCCACCCAGGGTGTGTTCGGCAGCAATTACCAGGATGTGTTTGCCTTTATCGTGTTGATCGCGGTGCTGGTGTTTCGTCCTTCGGGGCTGTTGGGCGAACGACTGGCGACCCGCGCATGAGTGTCCTGAATACCTCCCGCCAGCGCGCCAGCTTCGGCCTTGTGTTGTTCGCCGTGGCGCTGGTGCTGGCGCCTTGGATTGTCGGGCATGCCGGTGGCAATACCTGGGTGCGCACCCTCGATTTCGCGTTGCTGTACATCATGCTGGCCCTGGGCCTGAACATCGTCGTGGGTTACGCCGGGCTGCTGGACATGGGTTTTATCGCGTTCTACGCAGTGGGCGCGTACCTCGCCGCGTTGCTGTCCTCGCCGCATCTGTTGCAGCAATTCCCGGCGCTGATGGCGCTGCTGCCGGCGGGCATGCACACCTCGATCTGGTTAATCCTGCCCTTGGCCGCGTTGCTGGCAGCGGGCTTTGGCGTGTTGTTGGGCGCACCGACCTTGCGCCTGCGCGGCGATTACCTGGCCATCGTGACCCTGGGCTTTGGTGAAATCATCCGCATATTGCTGCGCAACCTGGATCGCCCGGTGAACATCACCAACGGGCCCAAAGGTATTTCCCAGGTCGACCCGGTCAACCTGCTGGGGATCAACCTCGGGCGCACCCAGGAGCTGTTCGGCCTGCGCCTGCCTTCGGTCTATCTGTACTACTACCTGTTCGCCGCGCTGGTGGTGCTGATCCTGTTTGCCTGCATTCGCCTGGAGCGTTCGCGCATCGGGCGGGCCTGGGTGGCGATTCGTGAAGATGAGGAAGCGGCCCAGGCCATGGGCGTCAACACCCTGCGCTTGAAGCTGTTGGCGTTCGCCATCGGTGCCGGGTTTGGCGGCGTGAGCGGGGCGTTGTTTGCCTCGTTCCAGGGCTTTGTCTCGCCGGAGTCCTTCACTCTCAATGAGTCCATCGCGGTGCTGGCGATGGTGGTGCTCGGCGGCATGGGCCATATCCCCGGGGTGATTCTCGGCTGCGTATTGGTGGCGGCGTTGCCCGAAGCCTTGCGCGCGAGCATGGGCCCGTTGCAGCAGGCGCTGTTCGGCCAGGTGCTGGTGGACCCGGAAATCATTCGTCAGTTGTTCTACGGGCTCGCGCTGATCCTGGCGATGCTCTATCGACCGGCAGGCCTGTGGCCAAAAGGAGTGGCGCGATGAATCAGCCGCTGTTGCAGATTAACCAGGTGAACAAGCGCTTCGGCGGCGTGGCGGCGCTCACCGACGTGAGCCTGAGCATCCAGCCTGGGGAGATCTATGGCTTGATCGGCCCCAATGGCGCCGGTAAAACCACCTTCTTCAACGTGATGACCGGCCTGTATACCCCGGATTCCGGGCGCTTCCAGCTCGACGGCGAGGACTACAAGCCGGGCAGCGTGCACCAGGTGGCCCAGGCCGGCATCGCCCGGACCTTCCAGAATATCCGCCTGTTCAACACCATGAGCGCGTTGGAAAACGTCATGGTCGGCCGCCATGTGCGCACCCGCAATGGCGTGTGGGCCGCCTTGAGTCGCCATCGTCGAGCCCGGGAAGAAGAAGCGCAAACCCGCGCCCATGCCCATCGCCTGTTGGCGTATGTCGGGCTGGCGGGGTTCGCCAATTACCGCGCCGACAGCCTGTCCTACGGCCACCAACGCCGCCTGGAAATCGCCCGGGCCCTGGCCACTGAACCACGTTTGCTGGCCCTCGACGAGCCGGCCGCCGGGATGAACGCTGCCGAGAAAGTGCAACTGCGCGGCCTGCTGGAAAAGATCCGCGACGACGGCCACACGCTGCTGCTGATCGAGCATGACGTGAAGCTGGTGATGGGGGTGTGCGACCGCATCAGCGTGCTCGATTACGGCCAGGTGATCGCCGTGGGCGCGCCCGCCGAAGTGCGCCGCGACCCGGCCGTGATCCAGGCCTATCTGGGAGCCAGCGCCCATGTCTGAACCTTTATTGAAAGTCGACGGCTTGCAGGTGCGCTACGGCGCCATCGAAGCGGTCAAGTCCCTGGATTTACACATCGGCGAAGGCGAGCGAGTGACCTTGATCGGCGCCAACGGTGCCGGCAAGACCTCCAGCCTCAAGGCCCTGACTGGATTGCTGCCGGCAGCGGCGGGGCAGATTCACTTCGCCGGGCGTTCGATCCTCGGCCAGGCGCCGGACCAATTGCTGCGCCAGGGCATTGCGATGGTACCGGAAGGGCGCGGGATCTTTGCGCGCATGAGCGTCCTGGAAAACCTCCAGGCCGGAGCCTTCCTGCGTCGTGACACCGAGCAGGTGAACCGCGAGATCCGCCAGTTGTTCGAGCACTTCCCGCGTCTGGAGGAGCGCCTGCAGCAGTCCGCCGGCCTGCTCTCCGGTGGCGAGCAACAGATGCTCGCGCTGGCCCGGGCGCTGCTCTCCAAGCCGCGCTTGCTGGTGCTGGACGAACCGTCCATGGGCCTGGCGCCGATCATGGTGGAGAAGATCTTCCAGGTGATCGACGACGTGTGCCGCCAGGGCATGACCCTGCTGCTGGTAGAGCAGAACGCCCGGCTCGCGCTGCAGGTCACCGACCGTGCCTATGTGATGGACACCGGGCGCATCAGCCTCACTGGCCCGTCCCATGAATTGCTCGACCACCCCGAGGTGCGCAGTGCCTACCTCGGTGAATGAATCAAATCAACCCTGACGCTACCGGACGCCCGGCGTGTTCCGACCAGCCCGTAAAGAAACAGGAACCACTGATGAAGACTTTCAAGCACACCCTAGTGATCGGCCTGGCCTTGAGCAGCCTGGCGAGTGCCATGGCCCAGGCCGACCAGACCGTATTGATCGGCCTGGCCGGGCCGTTGACCGGCCCGTCGGCGCGGATCGGCAAGGACCTGGAAAACGGCGCGCAACTGGCCATCGACGCGGCCAACGCCAAGCACCCGAAAATCAACGGTGAGGCGGTGACCTTCAAGCTGCTGTCCGAGGACGACCAGTCCGACCCGCGCACCGCCGTCACCGTGGCCCAGCGCCTGGTGGACGAAGGCGTAGTGGGCGTGGTGGGCCACTGGAACACCGGCACCAGCATTCCGGCGGCGCGGGTTTATCACGATGCAGGTATCGCGCAAGTCGCCCCGGTTGCTACCGGGCACGCGTATACCCAGCAGGGCTTCGACACCAGCTTCCGGATCATGGGCCATGACGACGATGGCGGCCAGGTGGCCGGCGACTATGCTTTGAACACCCTCAATGCCCGGCGCATTGCGGTGATCGACGACCGTACCGCATTCGGCCAGGGCCTGGCGGACCAGTTCGTCAAATCCATCGAGGCCGGTGGCGCCAAGGTGGTATCCCGTGAATACGTCGACGACAAGACCATCGATTTCAGCGCGGTGCTGACCAATATCCGCAGCCAGAACCCGGACCTGATTTTCTTTGGTGGCGTCGATTCCCAGGCCGCGCCTTTGGCCAGGCGTATCAAGCAACTGGGCATCAAGGCACCGCTGATGGGGGCCGGTGGGTTTGTCAGCCAGACCTTCCTGCAACTGGCGCAGAACGAAGGCGAGGGCGTGATTGCCCTGGAGCCGGGCCTGGCGGTGGCGCAGATGCCGGGTGGCAAGGCGTTCGAGCAGGCTTACAAGGATCGCTACAAGGCGCCGATCGAACTGCACGCGCCGTTTGCCTATGACGGTGTCGGGGTGTTGGTGGCGGCGATCGAGAAGGCCGACTCGGTGGACCCGCAAAAGTACCTGCCGGTGCTGCGCGCCATCAGCTACCAGGGCGTGACCGGGACCATTGCGTTTGATGCCGAGGGCAACCTGAAGAAGCCGTCGTTCACCGTGTATGAGGTCAAAAGTAATCAGTGGCAGCCAGTCAGTGTGGCGGGCGGCAAGTAACAACCCACCCCTGTAGGAGCGAGCTTGCTCGCGAAAAATGTACAGTCAACGCAGCGATGCGCCTGGAATATCTTCGCGAGCAAGCTCGCTCCTACAGGTTTACGGAGGCACACAATGAGCAAGCTGGAAGGTGAACTGGGCATCCTGGCCCGGCGGCGGATCGAAGCCGAAATCATCAAGCCGATCTACGAGATCCTGGTGCGCGAGCAGGGCAAGGACTTTGCGGCGGCGGTGATCGGCGAGGCGGTGGGCAATGCAGCGATCCAGGCCGGCAAGCACTTTGCCGAGCTGGAAGAGCAGGGCGCCGACCTCAAGAGCTTTGTCGAGCTGCAAGTGCTCTGGGAAAAGGACGATGCGCTGAAGGTCGAGATCATCGCCAGCGACGCCGAGCACTACGACTATGACGTGAAGCGCTGCCGCTATGCCGAGATGTATCACGAGATGGGCCTGGGCGAGATCGGTCACTTGCTGTCCTGCAACCGCGACGAACTGTTTATCGTCGGCTACAACCCGGACATCAAGCTGACCCGCACCCAGACCATCATGGGCGGTGCCCATCACTGTGACTTCCGCTACCGGGCCAAACCCCAGGAGCCGCGTTCATGAACGACTTGGCGCGGGTCAATGGCGAGCGCCTGTGGGGCTCGCTGATGGAAATGGCGCAGATCGGCGGCACCGAAAAGGGCGGGGTCTCGCGCCTGGCCCTCACGGATGAGGACCGCCGCGGTCGCGACCTGTTTGTGCAATGGTGCGAGGCGGCCGGTTGCAGCATTCGGGTGGATGCCATGGGCAATATCTTTGCCCGTCGCGCCGGGCGCCAGGATCACCTGGCCCCGGTGCTGACCGGTTCCCATGGCGATTCCCAGCCGGCGGGCGGCAAGTACGACGGTATCTACGGCGTGCTGGCCGGGCTGGAGGTGCTGCGCACCTTGAATGACCTGGGGATTGAAACCGAGCGGCCAATCGAAGTGGTGAACTGGACCAACGAAGAAGGCTCGCGGTTTGCGCCGGCGATGATTTCCTCGGGGGTGTATGCCGGGGTGTTTGACCTGGAGTACGGCCTGTCCCGGGAAGACAAGGCCGGGATCACCATCGGCCAGGCATTGCAGCAGATTGGCTATGCCGGTGTGCATCCGGTGGGTGGCCAGGCGGTGCATGCGGCGTTTGAGCTGCATATCGAACAGGGGCCGATTCTTGAGGCACAGGGCCTGACCATCGGTGTGGTCACCGGCGCCCAGGGCCAGCGCTGGTATGAAGTGGAACTGAGCGGGCGCAGCGCCCATGCCGGGACGACGCCGATGGATCACCGGCTGGATGCGTTGCTCGGGTTTGCCCGTGTGGTGGAGGCGGTGAACCAGATCGGCCTGGAACAGGGCGCCGAAGGGCGGGCGACGGTGGGCATGGCGAACATCTTCCCCAATTCACGCAACGTGGTGCCGGGCCGGGTGTTTTTCAGTGTGGAGTTTCGGCATCCGGATGAAGCGGTGCTGGGGTATCAGGATCGGCAGTTGCAGGCGGCGGTGGCGCGGATCGCCGAGGGGATTGGTTTGCAGCACAGCGTGAAGCAGATTTTCCAGTACGCGCCGATTGCCTTCGACCCTGAGTGTGTGGAGGTGGTGCGGGCTTCGGCGCAAGCGTTGGGGTATAGCCATCGCGCCATGATTTCCGGGGCCGGGCATGATGCCTGCTACCTGAACCGGGTGGCGCCGACGGCGATGATTTTTGTGCCGTGTGTGGAGGGGCTGAGCCATAACGAGGCGGAGGAGATTCATCCGCAGTGGTCGACGGCGGGGGCGGATGTGTTGTTGCAGGCGGTGTTGGCCAAGGCGCAACGCTAACGGGATCAACGCGGGACAAAATGTGGGAGCGGGCTTGCTCGCGAATGCGGTGGGTCAGTCAATACATGTGCTGGCTGAACCACCGCATTCGCGAGCAAGCCCGCTCCCACGGGGGCCCTGTTCTCTTTTTGAGGTCTTTGTTGTCTGATGATCAGAGGAAGAACTCACCGGGTGTGGCGTCGAACTGCTGGCGGAAGGCGTTGATGAAGGCCGAGGTGGATTCGTAGCCGCAGGCCAATGCTACATCGGTCACGCGTTCGCCTTGTTCCAGGGCGGGCAGGGCGCTCAACAATCGCAGGCGCTGGCGCCACGCACGGAAGGTCAGGCCGGTGTCGCTCAGGAACAGCCGGCTGAGGGTTTTCTCGCTGACCGCCAGTTTCTGGCTCCACTGCCCCAGGGTGGTTTGCTGCTCCGGGTGCAGGTTCAGGCTGCGGTAAATCTGCCGCAAGCGGCTGTCGGCGGGCAGCGGCAACATCAGGTCGACCTGGGGCGCGGCGGCCAGTTGGTCCAGCACCACTTGGGCCAGCCGTCCATCCGGGCCATCCTCGGCGTATTCCACCGGCAATTCGCTGAAGCTGCGAATCAACTCGCGCAACAGGCTGCTCACCGCCAGCACCTGGCAGCGGTCGGCCGCCCAGGCGGTGACGCTGCAATCGAGGTACAGGCTGCGCATCTCGGTATGGGGCGAACTGAACACCCGGTGTGGCATGCCGGCCGGTATCCACACGGCCCGCTGGGGTGGCGCGACGAAGCGTCCTACGCTGGTCTGGATCTCCAGCACCCCGGATATTGCGTAGGACAACTGCACCCACGGGTGACTATGGCGGCGGGTCAGCGCGCGGTTGGGCAGGGATTCGGTGCGGCCATACACCGGCCTGGGCAGGCTGGAAAGCCCGGGCACGCTGCGGCGCACGGTTTTGTCATGTCCTTTTGGCGGCATTTACTGGCTCATTGGCGTTAGTCGGTAATAAGCCGTTACGTTAGAGTCGCGACGATGCTCTTGGCAACCCCTGGAAGATTGGCCTATGACCCGCCCACGCTTTTTACCTGACAACTTCACCCTGACCCTGGTGGCCACGGTGATCCTCGCGTCCCTGCTGCCCGCCAGCGGCCAGACCGCCGTGGCCTTTGGCTGGGTGACCAACCTGGCCATCGCGCTGCTGTTTTTCCTGCACGGCGCGAAACTGTCGCGCCAGGCCATTGTTGCCGGTGCGGGTCATTGGCGCCTGCACCTGCTGGTGTTCAGCCTGACCTTCGTGCTGTTTCCGTTGCTGGGCCTGGCGCTCAAGCCGGTGTTGTCGCCGCTGATCGGTAAAGACCTGTACATGGGCATGCTCTATTTGTGTGCGTTGCCCGCCACCGTGCAGTCGGCGATTGCCTTTACCTCGCTGGCCCGGGGTAATATCCCGGCGGCGATTTGCAGCGCGGCGGCGTCGAGCCTGTTCGGGATCTTCCTGACGCCATTGCTGGTGACGTTGCTGCTGAATGTGCATGGCGATGGCGGCTCCACCGTCGATGCGATCCTGAAAATCAGTGTTCAATTGTTGCTACCGTTCATCGCCGGGCAGATCGCCCGTCGCTGGATCGGCGAGTGGGTAGGGCGTAACAAATCCTGGCTGAAGTTCGTCGACCAGGGTTCGATTTTGCTGGTGGTCTACGGCGCCTTCAGCGAAGCGGTCAACGAAGGCATCTGGCACCAGATTCCGTTGTGGGAACTGGGTGGCCTGGTGGTGGCGTGCTGTGTGTTGCTGGCGCTGGTACTGGTGGCGTCCACGGTGCTGGGCAAGGCTTTTGGCTTCAGCCAGGAAGACCGGATCACCATTCTGTTCTGCGGCTCGAAGAAAAGCCTGGCCACCGGTGTGCCGATGGCCCAGGTGTTGTTTGCCGGGGCGAGCATGGGGGTGCTGATCTTGCCGCTGATGCTGTTTCACCAGATCCAGTTGATGGTCTGCGCGGCGCTGGCCCAGCGCTATGCCAAGCGTCCTGAGTCGATTCCCGAGCTGATGGGGCAAGTCGATCCCTGAATCGTCGTGTTACTATTTTTTGCGCGCGGCTCAAGGCCCGGCATCGGGCCGGCTTGATCTGCGCGCAAACGAGTACGACGACCTGTCAATGAGCATTTCCGCCGCAACACCTCAAGCTAACTGGCAACCGGTCTTCGCTCTCGCGTTGGCCGCTTTCGTTTTCAATACCACCGAATTTGTACCGGTCGGCCTGCTGAGTGCCATCGGCGCGAGCTTCGACATGCCCATCGCCAGCGTCGGCCTGATGCTGACCATCTATGCCTGGATCGTGTCCCTGACCTCGCTGCCGGTGATGCTGCTGACCCGTAACGTCGAGCGGCGCAAGCTGCTGATCGTGCTGTTCGGCATGTTTATCGCCAGCCATATCCTGTCCAGCGTGGCCACCAGCTTTGGCATCCTGATGCTCAGCCGGGTCGGCATTGCGCTGTCCCATGCGTTGTTCTGGTCGATTACTGCCTCCCTCGCGGTGCGTTTGGCGCCGGAGGGCAAGCAGGTGCAGGCCCTTGGGTTGCTGGCTACCGGTACTTCCCTGGCGATGGTTCTGGGTATTCCACTGGGCCGCTTGCTGGGCGAAGCCATGGGCTGGCGCACCACCTTCCTGGTGATCGGCGCGTTTGCCGCCGGGCTGGTGTTCTGGCTGGCGCGCACCTTGCCGCTGCTGCCGAGCCAGAACTCCGGTTCGCTGCGCAGCTTGCCGCTGTTGTTCAAGCGCCCGGCGCTGGTGGCGCTGTACGTGCTGACGGCGATGGTGGTGACGGCGCAGTTCACGGCCTACAGCTATGTTGAGCCGTTTGTTGAAGGTGTTGCCGGTATGAGTGGCAATACGGTGACCCTGATCCTGCTGGTGTTTGGCGGCGCGGGGATTATTGGTTCGTTGTTGTTCAGCCTGGTGCATCGCTTTAGCCCCCATCGTTTCCTGATCAGCGCGGTGGCCATACTGGCGCTGTGCCTGGCGTTGTTGCTGCCGTTGAGTGGCGAGGTGTCGTACCTGGTGACCCTGAGTGTGTTCTGGGGCATGGCCATCATGGGTTTTGGCCTGGCGTTGCAATCGAAGGTGCTGGTGCTGGCGCCGGATGCCACGGATGTGGCGATGGCGATGTTTTCCGGGATCTACAACATCGGTATTGGCGGTGGGGCGTTGATGGGCAGTTGGGTGGGCAGCCACTTTGGTTTTGCCTGGATCGGCGCGGCGGGCGGGTTGCTGGCAGCGGTGGCGTTGATTGGGTATTGCCTGGCGATTTATCGGTTTGGGCAGGGTGTGGCGCGTAGCCCTCTGTAGGAGGTATTTTCATGGCAGTTCGTTTGATTAAACCGGCGGTATTCGCAGTGCTCGCCGGGTTTTCCGTGTTGTGGCTCAGCCCTGTGAGCCTGGCGGCCAGTTTTGACTGTGACCGGGCGAAGGCGCCTGACGAGAAAACCATCTGTGCCACGCGCTCCCTCAATGATCAGGACGTGACCATGGCGCTGCTCTATGACCTCAACCGGCACTTCATGGCCATGGGAGGGCGCGGTTCGTTGATGGATGATCAGGCTGTGTGGCTCAAGCAACGGCATACCTGCGGCGCCCAAGTCAGTTGCCTGAGCAAAGCCTATACGCAGCGGATTGCGATGTTGCGTAGCTTCATTGATGAGCGGGTGATGACGAAAGGGCCGTTCTGAATAACGGGCATAAACGTACAACGCCGGCTAAAGTCAGTTTTCTCAACAGAGTCTGAAAGCACATCAACACACCGCAGCAGGTTTGCCATGGACGAAAAACCAGACGCGTTACACATAGCGGAAATTCCCTACGAGACCGGTGAGGTTCGATTCAGGTATTCGCGTTACCTGTCCGAGGACGGCACGCAATGGATTCGACATGGGCTTTTTCGCGCCTACCACCCAAACGGCAACCTGGCTTCCGAGGGGAATTACGTGGATGGCGCCGAACACGGCGACTGGCGGGACTACCACGACAATGGACAGGTGGCGGCGCAGGGCGTTTATGAGCGTGGCCAGGAAGTTGGGCTGTGGTCGTTCTGGGATGCAGATGGATCTCTGGAGGAGTCCTCATGACCACTGAGCTTGCAGCGTCGCTGCACGAAGAGATCCAGTCGTTATGCAGTGCAGGTGATCAATTGGCCGATGACGGCCGTTATGAAGAGGCCATCGAGCAATACAACAAGGCCTGGATCTTGATCCCCGAGCCGAAAAATGATTGGGAAGCCTCCACCTGGGTATTGGCTGCCATCGCTGATGCATGCTTTTTATCCGGATTCAACGGCTCAGCCCGGGATGCCTTGGACTATGCGATGACCTGTCCGGGCGGTCTCGGAAATCCGTTTTTACATCTGCGCCTGGGGCAGGTTTTGCTGGATCAGGGCCACGATGATCAGGCCGCCGATGAATTGATGCGGGCATACATGGGCGCAGGGGCCGAGATCTTTGACAACGAGGATGGGCGCTATCTGCGCTTTCTTGGCACGCGGGCAATTCTCTAGACGCGAGGGCGGGTGTTGATGTCCACGTTAGCAATGATCCGGCAGCAATGTTTGCTTTTGAATGGCGCGCGCGCCGTTGAGCCTGGGTTTCTTGATGAGGTGCAGAGCCACCTTGGCCTGGAGCTTGCGGATGATTTTCGTGAGGCTGCCGAGTTCTTCGATGGCTCTGGAATCTACGTTTTGCCCTTGCACGCAATAGGGTGGGCGCCTGCGCCGAATGTCCTGGACGAAACCAGAAGTCTTCGAGAGCGTGCCGGGCTTGCGCGGCAGTTTTTGGTATTAGCCCAGCCGCCGGCCAGTTTGATCGTGATGGATTGCTCGGGCGGAGGCGGTCGGGTGATTTGGTGTGATGACGTGGATGTGTGCCGCCTGGGTAGGGAGGCCTTGTTGACTGCGCCGGATTCATGGCCGACGTATACCGCGTTTCTTGAATACCTGATCAGTGAAGAGCAGCAAGATCGTGTTGATCTGCCCGACGATAAAGCTTGATGCTACGAGCCTGGCTGAAGTCCGGCGAGAGGGTGACGCGGAGCGTCACGGTATGCATTCCCACGCAGAGCGTGGGAACGATCAAATGCTCAAAATTTGTTATGGGCTGTCCCAACCATAGTGAAAAATTGTTGGCTCACGACATTCTCCCTAATATCAGAATGCTTGATCCTACAGATCTTGTAATAATTTTAGATTGTAGGAAATTCCCGTTTCGCCTGTACGATTCAAGTCCCTTTCCCACAAC
This sequence comes from Pseudomonas sp. D8002, assembly GCF_013385695.1. Taxonomy (NCBI): domain Bacteria; kingdom Pseudomonadati; phylum Pseudomonadota; class Gammaproteobacteria; order Pseudomonadales; family Pseudomonadaceae; genus Pseudomonas; species Pseudomonas sp. D8002. Next base: position 135,862 of record NZ_JACAPM010000020.1, on the reverse strand, counting down.
AGGACCTGCATGAACACCCTCTCGGAGCCTCCCAGTCGTCTTTCCTCAAGACATGCACTGTCGCTGTTCCCGCTGATCGCCTGCCTCCAGGCCAGGCACCCCGTCTTCCGATTGCCTACCCTTACCCGGTCCCTCGACCGTGCGTTGCCGTGCCCGGCATTCTGAAAAACTTGAAGAGATACTGAAAAATGGAATGGTTAGCGGATCCAACGGCCTGGCTCGGCCTGTTGACTTTGATTGTGCTGGAGCTGGTGCTGGGCATCGACAACCTGGTGTTTATCGCGATCCTGGCGGACAAGCTGCCGCCGGAGCAGCGTGACCGTGCGCGTCTGATCGGTTTGTCCCTGGCGTTGCTGATGCGTCTGGGCCTGTTGGCAAGTATTTCCTGGTTGGTGACCCTGACCCAACCGCTGTTCGAGGTGTTCGACAAGAGTTTCTCGGGCCGTGACTTGATCATGCTGTTTGGTGGTGTGTTCCTGTTGTTCAAGGCCACCATGGAATTGCATGAGCGCCTTGAGGGGCATGTGGCTCAGCGCACTGGCAACGTGGCCTATGCGATGTTCTGGCCGATCGTTGCGCAGATTGTGGTGCTGGATGCGGTGTTCTCCCTCGATGCGGTGATTACCGCCGTGGGCATGGTGGATGAGCTGGCGGTGATGATGATCGCGGTGATCATTTCCATCGGCCTGATGATCGTTGCCAGCAAGCCGCTGACCCGTTTTGTCAACGCCCACCCGACGGTGATCATGCTGTGCCTGGGCTTCCTGATGATGATCGGTTTTGCCCTGACGGCCGAAGGCCTGGGCTTCCACATTCCCAAAGGCTATCTGTACGCGGCCATCGGCTTCTCGATCCTGATCGAGCTGTTCAACCAGATCGCCCGGTCGCGCCGCAAGAAGTCGGCCCAGGGCACGCTGCCGAGGCGTGAGCGCACGGCCCACGCGGTGATGCGTTTGCTCGGCGGGCGTAATCTGGCAGTGGAGGAGGTGGGTGAAGAGGTCGCCGACCTGCTGGACAACCCCGATGCCAACGGCGGGCCGCTGTTCGACCGGCGCGAGCGGGTGATGATCAGTGGCGTGCTGCAACTGGCTGAACGCCCGATCCGTACGCTGATGACGCCTCGGGCGAAGGTGGACTCTATAGATCTGTCGGACGATCCCGACACTATCCGCCTGAAACTGATGCATTCGTCTTACTCGCGCCTGCCCTTGATCCGCAACGGTAATGTCGACGAGCCATTGGGCTTTGTGCACAAGAAGGAGTTGCTCAAGGAATACCTGGCCGGTAACGAGCCGAACCTGGAGCACCTGGCGCGCCGGGCGGTCAACTTGCTGGAGAGTTTTTCGATTCTCAATGCCTTGGAGCAGATGCGTCAGGAGTCGACTCACATTGCCTTCGTGATCAACGAATTTGGCGACTTTATCGGGGTGTTGAGCATGACCGACATCCTCGAGTCCATCGCCGGTGAGTTGCCGGATGCGAGTGAGGTCGAAGGCCCGGATATCGTCGAGGAGGAGGGTGGTTTTCGCGTCAATGGCGCCTTGAACCTCAACCTGATCCGCCAGCGCACCGGCTTCAAGGCTGTGGCGACGGAGGATTACCAGACCCTGGCCGGGCTGGTGATGAGCCTGCTGGATCGACTGCCGGTGGTCGGTGACAGCCTGGAACATGAAGGCTGGCGCCTGACCGTGGCGGCGGTGGAGGAGCGGCGGGTCACGCAGGTGTTGCTGGCCCCTCTTTAACGGGTGAATTTCATTCGACGCTGGGCTGGCCTTTGGATAGCATCGCCGCTCACTGAACCGTTAAGGAAGGGTTACCCGAATGACTTTGGACGTGCTTAAGATTTCTGCATTCTGTGACGGCAACCAGGGCGGTAACCCTGCAGGTGTTTGGATCGGTGACAGCCTGCCGGAAGCTGCAGAAATGCAGCGTATCGCCCACGAAGTCGGGTTTTCGGAAACCGTATTCGCCTGCCCGCAGGATGACGGCTGGCGCGTGCGGTACTTCGCGCCGGAGTCCGAAGTCGCGTTTTGCGGGCATGCCACCATCGCCCTCGGTGCGGCCTTGAGCCTGGCGCTGGGCGATGGCGAATTCCACCTGGCGTTGAACAATGGCGATATCTCGGTCAGCGGTCGCAGCGAAGGCGACCTGATCGAGGCCGCGCTGCAATCCCCGCCAACCCGCAGCGCACCGGCCAACGATGCCCTGGTGGACGCGGGCCTGACCCTGTTCGGTTACACCCGCAATGACCTGGACCCAAGCATTCCGCCAGCGATCATCCATGCCGGCATCTCCCACCTGGTGCTGGCGCTCGACAGCCGCGCCAAACTCAGCCAGATGCACTATGAACTGGAGGCCGGTCGCCGCTACATGACCGACGCCGGTTTGGGCACCGTGGTGCTGGTGTTTGCCGAAAGCCCGACGCTGTTCCACACCCGCAACCCGTTTGCGGTGGGCGGCGTGTACGAAGACCCGGCCACGGGTGCCGCGACCGCTGCCTTTGCCGGCTACCTGCGGGACCTGGGCTGGCCGCACAACGGGCGCATCGACATCATTCAAGGCGAGGACATGGGCAGTCGTTCGCGCTTGCAGGCGCAGATCACCGATGAAAAGGGTGCCTCGATTCGGGTTTCGGGTACGGCGCGGTTGATGTTGGAGGACTGATTCTGGTCCTGGCGAACGTCTCCCTCAGCGTTTTTTCGTCGAACCCCTCCAGCTTATTGATCATCTTGCCATTCTGGAAAACCAGCAGGGTAGGCGTGCCGGTAACCTCGGGATGCCTCGGGGTTCGGGCAGTGTCGAGCACCAGGCTTTTCACGGAGCTGGCGTATTTCCCGGCGATCCGTTCAAACAGTGGCCCGGCCTCCCCGCAGGCCGGGCAGTGCTGCGAAACAAACAGCATGAACACCGTTCTATGCGTTTTGAGCAACTGCTGATACTGCTCGGCATCGGCAATCACCGCCGTTGCAATTCCCATGATGATCTCCTTGAGCGAAAGGCCTGGCCCACGCTAATCCCGGCGATCAAAACCGTCTACTGTCAAAACTAACAGGTACCCACCTCTAAGGGTCCATTGTGGCGAGGGAGCTTGCTCCCGCTGGGCTGCGCAGCAGCCCCAAAGCCTTCAGCGCTCCGCCCGCTCCCGAGCCTTCTTCGCCAACCCCACGCACTGCTTATAGTCACCCTGATCCTTGGCATCCTTCGCCCTGCGATACCCATGATGATTCTGCGTGGTGTAGTTCGTACTGAACGCCGCCTTCAGCCTGACCAGCTCGGCCTTGCATTCGCGCCGGTCATCCTTGGCGAACACCTGGGTGGCAAATGCCAGCGACAACAACATAAGGACAAGACTGATCTTCATCTGAACGCGTTCCTTGGGGGGCTCGATCATCTGCCAAGACTAGCCCAGCCACGGAATTCTTCCATCCGGCCATTGCACCGCTTTCGTGCACGGTAACGACCCGCCCCCGCACCCAAATGTGGCCTGTCACCCCGGTGTGTAGCCAACGGTAGCAATCTGATTGCAGCGGCTGGCCCAGTGCCTTATCGCTGATAAAAATCTATCCATTTGATTTAAAAAGAAATTAATCCCGCAATATTTTTCTGTCACCGCGTGTGGCACACTTTCTGCTGTCTATTCCGTTGTTACATACTAAGTTCCGGTATAGCGGAATACACAATCTCTGGAGTGCTTGTCATGCATCACCGACTTTCCGTGTTCAAAGCGTGTGTTTTTCTCTTCGCCGCATCGGCTTCCCTCGCCAGCGTAGTGCAGGCGGCGGACAGCAAGCTCGATACAGTGCTCAAGCGTGGGCACCTGATCGTGGGTACAGGCAGTACCAATGCGCCGTGGCACTTCCAGGGAGCGGATGGCAAGTTGCAGGGTTTTGACATCGACATCGGCCACATTGTGGCCAAGGGGTTGTTCAACGACCCGAGCAAAGTCGAATACGTGGTGCAGTCCTCCGACGCCCGGATTCCCAACCTGCTGACCGACAAGGTCGACATGAGCTGCCAGTTCATCACTGTCACCGCCAGCCGCGCGCAGCAAGTGGCTTTCACCCTGCCGTACTACCGCGAAGGCGTGGGCCTGCTGCTGCCGGCCAACAGCAAATACAAGGAAATCGAAGACCTGCAAGCCGCTGGCGACAGCGTCACCGTGGCCGTGCTGCAAAACGTCTACGCCGAAGAGCTGGTGCACCAGGCATTGCCCAAAGCCAAGGTCGACCAGTACGACAGCGTCGACCTGATGTACCAGGCCGTGAACTCCGGGCGTGCCGACACCGCCGCCACCGACCAGTCCTCGGTCAAGTACCTGATGGTGCAAAACCCGGGCCGCTACCGCAGCCCGAGCTACGCCTGGAGCCCGCAAACCTATGCGTGCGCCGTCAAGCGTGGCGACCAGGACTGGCTGAACTTCGTCAACACCGCCCTGCATGAAGCCATGACCGGTGTGGAATTCCCAATGTACAAGGCCTCGTTCAAGCAATGGTTCGGTGTGGACCTGCCGGAGCCTGCGATCGGTTTCCCGGTTGAGTTCAAGTAATTCGTAAACCCTGGGGCGTCGCTGACGGCGCCCCAATCAGGTACTGCCGACCATGAACTATCAGTTGAACTTTGCCGCTGTGTGGCGCGATTTCCCCAGCTTGCTGGCGGGGCTCGGCCTCGGCCTTGAACTGGCACTGCTGTCCATCGCCATCGGTTGCGTGATCGGCCTGTTGATGGCGTTTGCGATGCTGTCCAAACACCGTGCGCTGCGCATCGTGGCCTCGGTGTATGTGACGGTGATCCGCAACACCCCGATCCTGGTGCTGATCCTGTTGATCTACTTCGCCTTGCCCAGCCTGGGTATCCGGCTGGACAAGATCCCTTCGTTCATCATCACCCTGTCGTTGTACGCCGGTGCCTACCTCACCGAGGTCTTTCGCGCAGGCCTGTTGAACATTCCCAAGGGGTTGCGTGAAGCGGGCCTGGCCATTGGCCTGGGCGAGTGGCGTATCCGCGCGTACATCACCGTGCCGGTGATGCTGCGCAACGTGCTGCCGGCGCTGTCGAACAATTTCATTTCGCTGTTCAAGGACACCTCCCTGGCCGCCGCGATCGCGGTGCCGGAGCTGACCTATTACGCCCGCAAGATCAACGTCGAAAGCTACCGGGTGATTGAAACCTGGATGGTCACGACCGCGCTCTACGTGGCTGCCTGTTACCTCATTGCCATGCTGCTCCGTTACCTGGAACAGCGTTTGGCAATTCGCCGCTAAGGAGCGCCCATGTACGAATCCCCCAGCTGGCTGCATGAGTTGTGGATCGCCCGGGAAACCCTCTGGGCGGGGTTCCAGACCAGCGTCTACTGCTCGGCCCTGGCCATTATCTTCGGCACCCTGATCGGCATCGTCGCCGGCTTGGTACTGACCTACGGCAAATTCTGGATGCGCGCACCGTTTCGCCTGTACGTCGACCTGATCCGCGGTACGCCGGTGTTTGTGCTGGTATTGGCGTGCTTCTATATGTTGCCGGCGCTTGGCTGGCAGATCACTGCGTTCCAGGCCGGTGCCGTGGGCCTGACGCTGTTCTGCGGCTCTCACGTTTCGGAAATCGTGCGCGGTGCATTGCAGGCCATTCCCAAGGGGCAACTGGAAGCGGGCAAGGCCATCGGCCTGACCTTCTATCAATCCCTGGGCTACGTGCTGTTACCCCAGGCGCTGCGGCAGATCCTGCCGACCTGGGTCAACTCGTCCACCGAAATCGTCAAGGCTTCCACCTTGCTGTCGGTGATCGGTGTGGCCGAGCTGCTCCTCAGCACCCAACAGGTCATCGCCCGGACGTTCATGACCCTGGAGTTCTACCTGTTTGCAGGCTTTATGTTTTTTGTCATCAACTACGCCATCGAATTGTTGGGGCGTTACATTGAAAAGCGGGTGGCGTTGCCATGAACCAACTCTCAAAAGAAAGCCAGCCACTGCTGAACATTCGCGGCCTGCGTAAACAGTACGGCCCGGTGGAAGTGCTCAAGGGCGTCGACCTGAGCATGCAGCGCGGCAACGTCGTGACATTGATCGGCTCCAGCGGTTCGGGCAAGACCACGCTGCTGCGTTGCGTCAACCTACTGGAAGAATTCCAGGGCGGCCAGATCACCCTCGACGGCGAATCCATCGGCTACAGCGAGGTCGGCGGCAAGCGCGTGCGCCACCCGGAGCGGGTGATCTCCCAGCACCGCGCAATGACCGGCATGGCCTTCCAGCAGTTCAACCTGTTCCCGCACCTGACCGCCTTGCAGAACGTCACCCTGGGCCTGCTCAAGGTCAAGAAGATGGGCAAGGACGAAGCGGTTGCACTGGCGGAAAAATGGCTGGACCGTGTCGGCCTGCTGGAGCGCCGCAATCACTTCCCGGGCCAACTGTCGGGCGGCCAGCAACAGCGCGTGGCGATTGCCCGGGCGATTGCGATGAACCCGAGCCTGATGCTGTTCGACGAAGTCACCTCGGCCCTGGACCCGGAACTGGTGGGCGAAGTGCTCAGCGTAATCAAGGGTTTGGCGGAAGAGGGCATGACCATGTTGCTGGTCACCCACGAAATGCGCTTTGCCTATGAAGTCTCGGACAAGATCGTCTTCATGAACCAGGGCCGCATTGAAGAACAAGGGCCGCCGAAAGACATTTTCGAACGCCCGCAATCGCCGCGACTCGCGGAATTTCTCAAGAACATTCGTTTTTAAATCATCACTTCAGGAGATCCATTATGAGCATTACTCGTTACGGCACCGGCGCCACTGCAGGCGGCGGCCAGCCTCGTCCTTTCGCCCGCGCGGTGGAAGCGGATGGCTGGTTGTACGTGTCGGGCCAGGTGCCGGCGGTGGACGGTGAAATCATCACGGGCGGGATCGTCGAGCAGACCCACCAGACCATGCGCAACGTGGTGGCGATTCTCGAAGAAGCCGGCTACGCCCTTGAAGACGTGGTGCGCGTCGGTGTATGGCTGGAAGACCCACGGGACTTCTGGAGCTTCAACAAAGTCTTCGGCGAATACTTCAACCCGGAACATGCTCCGGCGCGGGCGTGTGTGCAGGCGAACATGATGGTCGATTGCAAGGTTGAGATCGATTGCGTGGCCTACAAGAAAAAAGGCTAAATGCCCGTCTCTTGAGACCACAGG
>NZ_JACAPM010000020.1:14479-128654 GCF_013385695.1 Pseudomonas sp. D8002 | reverse complement strand
CCACAGGGGATCTGTGTTGATAGCTACATCTTCAAACGGGACCGACGACTGCCATGACCGAAGACACCATCAAACGCCGCGCCAAAGGCCTCGACCGGGCGTTCGATATCCTCGATTTCCTCAAGGAAATCGGCCAGCCCCTGCGCCCGAATGACATCGCCAGCGGCATCGGCAGCCCCAAATCCACGGTCTACGAACTGGTGGCCTCGCTGCTGGAACGGCGCATCCTCGAAACCGTCGGCAAGGACGGTCACGTCTACCTCGGCCGTCAGCTGTACTTCCTCGGCCAGGCCCACCTGCGCCATTTCGACCTGACCCGCGAAGCCGACCACGCCCTGCAGGAAATCGTCAGCCAAACCCACGAAACCGCCCAGATGTGCCTGCTCAATGGCCGCAAATACACCGTGGCCCTGATGCGCGAAGGCGAGCGGCATTTCCGCATTTCCTCAGACATCGGCGAGAACGCGCCGATCCCCTGGACCGCCTCCGGCCGCCTGCTGCTGGGCCACCTGAGCGACCAGCAAATCATCGACCTGATCGACTACGACGACTTCATCCTCCCGGACGGTCAGCGCCTGCCTCTGGAAACCTTCCTCGGGCAAATCCGTCAGGCCACCCTCGACGGATTCTTCTCCTTCGACAGTGTCGCCGACACCTTTACCCACTGCTTTGCCGCCCCGGTTCGGGACGCCCAAGGCATCAGCATTGCGACCCTGTGCATCGTCGCCCCACGGGCCGATGCGATCAAAAACTACAACGACTACCGCCGGGTGCTGATCGACAGTGCGAACAACCTGGCCCGTCGCATCAACGAATAGGAAACCCTTATGTCTGCCTTCAATGCCGTTGAAAAAGGCGCCGCCGCCATCGGTGCACATCTGGTCCGTGACGTCAGCCTGCCAGCCCTGGTGTTGCACCGTGACGCCCTGGAACACAACATCCGCTGGATGCAGGATTTCGTCAGCAACAGCGGTGCGCAATTGGCGCCTCACGGCAAGACCAGCATGATGCCCGCGCTGTTCCAGCGGCAGATCGAGCAGGGCGCCTGGGGCATCACCCTGGCCAACGCCGTGCAGACCCGCGCCGCGTATGCCGGTGGGGTTCGCCGGGTGTTGATGGCCAACCAACTGGTGGGCGCGCCGAACATGGCGCTGATCGCCGACCTGCTGGCCGACCCTGAATTCGACTTCCACTGCATGGTCGACCACCCGGACAACGTCGCCGACCTGGGCCTGTTCTTCGCCGCCCGTGGCCTGCGCTTGAACGTGATGATCGAATACGGCGTGGTCGGCGGGCGTTGCGGTTGCCGCACCGAACAACAGGTGCTCGACCTGGCCAAGGCGATCAAGGCCCAGCCTGCGCTGGCCCTCACCGGCATCGAAGGCTACGAAGGGGTGATCCATGGCGAGCACGCCATCAGTGGCATCCGCGAATTCGCCGCCTCCCTGGTACGCCTGGCCGTCGACCTGCAAAACAGCGGCGCCTTCGACCTGGCCAAGCCCATCATTACCGCCTCGGGTTCGGCCTGGTACGACCTGATTGCCGAATCCTTCGAAGCCCAGAACGCCGCCGGCCGCTTCCTCAGCGTATTGCGCCCGGGCAGCTACGTGGCTCACGACCACGGCATCTACAAAGACGCGCAGTGCTGCGTACTGGATCGTCGCAGCGACCTCAACGAAGGCCTGCGCCCGGCGCTGGAAGTCTGGGCCCACGTGCAATCGCTGCCGGAGCCGGGCTTCGCGGTGATCGCCCTGGGCAAGCGCGACGTCGCCTACGACGCCGGCCTGCCGGTGCCGCTCAAGCGCTACAAGGCTGGCGTGCTGCCAGCCGAGGGTGATGACGTGACCGCGTGCAAGGTCACCGCCGTGATGGACCAGCATGCGTTCATGGTCGTCGCACCGGGGGTTGAGCTGCGCATTGGCGACATCATCTCCTTCGGCACATCCCACCCGTGCCTGACCTTCGACAAGTGGCAAGTGGGTAATCTGGTGGATGAGCAGTTGCAGGTGATCGAAAGCCTGCATACCTGCTTCTAGACCGAGTCGCGCCTTTCGCGAGCAAGCCCGCTCCCACATTCGACCGAGTTCCTTCAGTTGAAATGCATTCAAATGTGGGAGCGGGCTTGCTCGCGAAGAGGCCCTCCAGTACATCGAGAGACCCCAGGCATGAACACAAAACCCCGCATCGCCCTCATCGGCGAATGCATGATCGAACTGCAACACCGCGCCGACGGCAGCCTGCAACAAAGCTTCGGCGGCGACACCCTGAACGCCGCCGTCTACCTGCGCCGCGAGCTGGGTGAGCCGAGCACCGTCGACTACGTCACCGCCCTGGGCGATGACAGCTTCAGCGATGCCATGTGCAAGCACTGGGCCGAAGAAGGCCTGGGCCTGGGCATGGTCCAGCGCCTGCCCGGGCGCCTGCCGGGTTTGTACTGCATCCAGACCGATGCCAACGGCGAACGCAAATTCCTCTACTGGCGCAATGAAGCGGCCGTGCGCGACTGCTTCACCACTCCGGCGGCCGAGCCGATCCTGGCAGCGTTGCCGATGTACGACGTGGTGTATTTCAGCGGCATCACCCTGGCGGTGCTGGGCGAAGTGGGCCGTGCGCGCCTGCTGGAAACCCTGGTCGAAACCCGCAAGCGCGGCGGCAAGGTGGTGTTCGACAACAACTACCGGCCACGCCTGTGGGCCAGCGTGGACGCCGCACGCGCGGCGTATCACGCGGTGTTGGCCGAGGTGGATATCGCCTTGCTGACCGAGGATGACGAGCGGGCGTTGTTCGGCTATGAAGACAGCGAGCAGGTGTTTGCGGCGTACCCGGCGATTGCCGAGGTGGTGCTCAAGCGGGGCGCGGATGCGTGTTTGATTCGCTGTGACGGTGAGCGGTTCGAGGTGCCGGCGTTGGTGGTGGAGAAGGTGGTCGACACCACGGCGGCGGGGGATTCGTTCAGTGCGGCGTACCTGGCCAGTCGGCTCAAGGGCGGCTCGCCGCAGGATGCAGCACTGGCCGGGCATCGGCTGGCGAGCCGGGTGATTCAGATGCCAGGTGCACTCATTCCCCGAGACTGACGCTGATCGTTCCCACGCTCCGCGTGGGAATGCAGCCAGGGACGCTCTGCGTCCCAAGAGCGGACGCAGAGCGTCAGGTGAGGCATTCCCACGCGGAGCGTGGGAACGATCAGCCATCAATCGCGGTAAAACACTTGCACCAGGTGATACCCGAACTTGCTCTTGATCGGCCCATGAACCACCTTCACGGGCTTCTTGAAGATCACCGCATCAATCACCCCCACCATCTGCCCCGGCCGCACTTCACCCAAATCACCGCCGCGCTTGGCGGAAGGGCAGGTGGAGTACTTCTTGGCCAACACATCAAACGCTTCGCCCTTGGCAATACGCTGCTTGAGCTGTTCGGCTTCCTCACTGGTTTTCACCAGAATGTGACGGGCTTGGGCTTTCATTGATCGGTCCTGATGTGAAACGGCGCGCGATTATGCCTGAAGTCAGGCCTCTGAGCTGATCATGCTGCGGATTTTGTTGGCCAGCAGGTCAATCGAAAACGGCTTGGCCACCATGTCCATGCCTTCCTCCAGGAACCCCTGGCGCTCGGCGGCTTTCTCGGCGTAACCGGTCATGAACAGCACCTTCAGGTCCGGCCGGTGTTGCCGGGCGATTTCCGCCAGTTGCCTGCCGTTCATCCCCGGCAAGCCCACATCAGTCACCAGCAAATCCACGCGCAAGTCGGACTCCAGCAACGGCAGCGCCGCCCGTGCATCCGCCGCCTGGTGTGCGGTGTAGCCCAGTTCATCCAGCACATTCACCACCAGCATCCGCACTGCCGGGTCGTCCTCGACCACCACCACGGCTTCGCCTTCCAGCGCTACCGGGGCTTCGCCCTGGGTAGCGGGCGTGGTCCGCTCCAGTGCCGTGCCATGCAGGCGCGGCAGGTACAGGCGCACGCAGGTGCCCTGGCCCGGTTCGCTTTGGATGGTCACGTGGCCGCCGGATTGCTGTGCAAACCCATAGATCATCGACAGCCCAAGCCCGGTACCCTGGCCGATGGGCTTGGTGGTGAAGAACGGGTCGAAGGCCTTGGCGAGGATTTTCGCGGTCATGCCGGCGCCGTTGTCGCTCACGCCGAGCATCACATAGTCGCCGGCCTTGACCGGTTCCAGGGTGGTGATGTCGGTGCCGTCGAGGTAGCTGTTGGCGGTTTCGATGCACAATTGCCCACCGTCGGGCATCGCATCGCGGGCGTTGATCACCAGGTTGAGCAGGGCGTTTTCCAGCTGGCTGGCGTCGGTGTTCACCGGCCACACGTCGGTGCCCAGTTGCACCTTGAGTTCGATGTGCGCGCCTTTGGTGCGGCGGAACAGGTCTTCCAGGGACGCCACCAATTGATTCGGGTCGACCGGCTTGCGGTCCAGGGATTGGCGGCGGGAGAAGGCCAGCAGGCGATGGGTCAGCGCAGCGGCGCGATGAGCCGAGGATACGGCGGCGTCGGTGAAACGGCCGATCTCGTCGCTGCGCCCGGCGGCGATATAGCGTTGCATCAGGTCCAGGCTGCCGATGATCCCGGTGAGCATGTTGTTGAAGTCATGGGCGATGCCGCCGGTGAGCTGGCCGACCGCTTCCATCTTCTGGGCATGGCGCAGGGCGTCTTCGGCACGCTCGCGCTCGAACATCTCGTTTTGCAGGCGCTGGTTGGCTTCGGCCAGGGCCTGGGTGCGCTGGCTGACGCGCTCTTCAAGGTTTTCGTTGAGGTGGCGCAGGGCTTCCTCGGTGAGTTTGCGCTCGGTCTCGTCGATCACAAAAATATAGAAACCGTTGACTGAACCGTCAGCGCTGAAACGCGGCAGGTACTTCATCAGCGCGTGGCGTGGCCGCCCGTCATGGTGCGGGGTGACGGTGACAAAACTGCAGGCCTTGCCCTTGAGCGCCGCCTCGATCTTGTCGACGCGCCCGGCATAGATTTCGTCGCCCACGACTTCGCGGATGCTCTTGCCGTACAACTCCTGCGGGGTCATGCCGTACCATTCCAGATAGGCACTGTTGTTCAGGCGAAAACGCTGCTCGTGGTCGACATAACCGATCAACACCGGCATGGCGTTGATGATCAGTTGCAGCTCGGTCTGGCTTTGGCGCAGGGCCTGTTCGGTGTGCTTGCGCTCGGTCAGGTCGAGGGCGGCGCCGAGAAAACGCGCCGGTCGGCCATGGTGGTCCTTGTAGCAGCGGCCCCGGGCAAACACCCAGCGCACTTCGCCGTCGGCGCGCTGCAGGCGGTATTCCTCGGCGTACTCGGTGCCGTGGGTGATGCAGTGCTTGATGCTGCGGGCCACCATGCCACGGTCTTCGGGGTGCACGCCTTGCAGGTAGTCGCTGATGGGCAGCAGGTCGGCGTCGCACGGGTCAACACCGTGCAGTTGGGCGAAATGGGCGTCGGCGATAAAGCGGTCTTCGCCGATATCCCAGTCCCAGGTGCCCACGGCATCGGTGGCGGCCAGGGCCAGCTGCAGGCGTTGCTCGGTGTTGCGCTGGGCCTTGAGGCTGTTCTCGGTGCGCTGCTGCAGTTCCAGGGCGATGCGCCGGCGCTCGTTGGTTTCGATGGCGGTAATCAGGATCCCGGCGACCTCGCCACGTTCGTCGCGGATCGGGCTGTAGGTCAGGTCGAGCCAGATCTCGGTGTCGCGGTCGTTGCGCTGCAGGACGAAACGCTGCTCGGTGAAGGTGCGCACCTGGCCCATGAGGACGGCGCTGTAGATCGGGTCGGTAAACGGCTTGAGCTCAGGCCAGATCAGGTCAGCCGGTTGGCCGAAGGCTGCCGGATGCTTGTTGCCCGCCAGCATCGCGAAGCCATCGTTGTAGATCTGGGTGAGTTCGGCGCCCCACAGCAACAGCATCGGCATCGGTGAATGGATCACGATGTCGACGGCTGTACGGAGGCTTTGCGGCCAATCAATGGCGTCACCGAGGGGGCTTCGTGCCCAGTCCAGCCGCGCAATCAGTGCTGCGGCCTCGCTGCCGGTGGGTGATACGTTCATGTAAATGCCCTGCGCGTAACGCTTGAAGAATGACAAAAGCCGATTATCCCGCGACCCGGGGCCGGCTTTCCACCCTCGAAAAATAGCATGCTTGAGGGGTTTGTCTTCAAATGAGTGCTTAAAGGCTAAAACGTTTCATCTTTCTGCCAGCTCCCGGCGATCACGAAATTGCTCCAGCGCCTCGGGGTTGGCCAGTGCGTCGGTGTTCTTGACCGCCTCGCCATGCACCACGTTGCGCACCGCCAGCTCGACGATCTTGCCGCTGATGGTGCGCGGGATATCCGTCACCGCGAGGATCTTCGCCGGCACGTGGCGCGGCGTGGTGTTGGCGCGGATCACCTGGCGGATCTGCTGCTCCAGGCCGTCGTCCAGTTCGATGCCATCGTTGAGGCGCACAAACAGCACCACCCGCACGTCATCCTGCCAGCGTTGGCCGATGGCCAGGCTTTCCAGGACCTGAGGCACTTTTTCCACCTGGCGATAGATCTCTGCGGTGCCGATGCGCACGCCGCCGGGGTTGAGCACGGCGTCCGAGCGGCCATGGATCAGCAGGCTGCCGTTGGGCCGCTGTTCGGCGTAGTCACCCTGGGCCCACACGCCGGGGAACTGGCTGAAATACGAAGCCCGCAGTTTTTCCTGGTGCGGGTCATTCCACAGGCCGATGGGCATTGCCGGGAAGTGCCGGGTGCACACCAGTTCGCCTTTTTCGCCCACCAGCGGGTGGCCCTGGTCGTCCCACACTTCGATAGCCATAGCCAGGCTCTTGCACTGCATCTCGCCACGGCGCACCGGCAGCACCGGGTTGCCGATCACGAAGCAGGACACGATGTCGGTGCCGCCCGACATCGACGACAGGCACACCTCGGGCTTGATCTCGCGGTACACGTAGTCGTAGCTCTGGGGCGACAGCGGCGAGCCGGTAGAAATCAGGCCCTTGAGGCTGCCCAGGTCATGGCTCCGCCGCGGTTGCAGCCCGGCTTTCTCCAGGGTGGCAAGGAACTTGGGGCTGGTGCCGAACACGCTGATTTTTTCCTGGTCGATCAGGTCCATCAGGCGTTCCGGCCCGGGGTGAAACGGCGAGCCGTCATACAGCACCGCCGTGGCGCCGATGGCCAGTACCGACACCAGCCAGTTCCACATCATCCAGCCGCAGGTGGTGTAGTAGAACAGGCAGTCATCCCGCGACAGGTCGGCGTGCAGGCCGTGTTCCTTGAGGTGGGTGAGCAATACGCCGCCGGTGCCGTGGATGATGCACTTGGGCACGCCGGTGGTGCCGCTGGAATAGAGGATGTACAGCGGCTGATCGAAGGGCACGGCGACGAAATCGGGCTCGCCGCCGGGGGTGTAGAAGTCGTCCCAGAGCGCGACGTGGGCCCGGGTCTGATACTCCTCGGGACGCGCCTGCGGGCGGGCATACGGCACGATGATCAGTTGTTGCAGGGACGGCAGCCGTTCGAGGATTTCATTGAGCTTGCTGCTTTGGTCGATGACCTTGCCGGCGTAGCGGTAACCGGCGCAGGTGATCAGCACCTTGGGTTCGATCTGGCCGAAGCGGTCGATCACGCCCTGGGTGCCGAAGTCCGGCGAGGAGCACGACCAGATGGCGCCGAGGCTGGTGGTGGCGAGCATGCCCACCAGGGTTTGCCAGGTGTTGGGCATGCACGCGGCCACCCGGTCCCCCACGCCCACGCCGGCCGCCCGCAGGCTGCGCTGCAGGCCGGCGACATGGCGGGCCAGTTCGGCGTAGGTCAGTTGCTCGCGCTGGCCGTCTTCGCTGATCGCGACCACGGCGGGGTGATCGTCGCGGCGGCGCAGCAGGTGTTCGGCAAAGTTCAGGGTAGCGCCGGGAAACCACTGGGCGCTGGGCATCTCGGCGTCTTCGATCAGCACCGCGCTGGGCGGCGTGCGGAACTGCACGTCGAAGAACTCGACAATCGACTGCCAGAAGTCCGGGCGCTGGTCGATGCTCCACTGGTGCAGGGCCGGGTAGTCGCTGATCTGCAAGGCATGGCGATCATTGATGAAGCGCCGGAACTGGTCCATCCGGGTGTTGTGGATGCGTTCGGGGGAGGGTTGCCAGAGTATTTCGGACATCAGGAAATCTCTTTTTTATTATCTGATCTATCTAACGACACCGATCAAAATGTGGGAGCGGGCTTGCTCGCGAATGCGGTGGGTCAGTTCCAGATGTGTTAACTGATACACCGCATTCGCGAGCAAGCCCGCTCCCACATTTGAGCTGCGGTGTCTTGGGAATCGTCGTTTACTGGGCCAGCCAGCCACCGTCGATATTCCACGCCGCGCCCCGCACCTGGCTGCCGGCTTCGCTGCACAGGAACAGCACCAGCTCCCCCAATTGCGGCGGTGTCACGAACTCCAGCGAAGGCTGCTTCTCCGCCAGCAAATCCTGCTGCGCCTGCTGCGGGTCAATCCCGCTGGCAATGCGGTCATCAATCTGCTTCTGCACCAGCGGCGTCAGCACCCAGCCCGGGCAGATGGCATTGCAGGTGACATTACTCTGGGCTGTTTCCAGGCCCACCACCTTGGTCAGCCCGATCACCCCGTGCTTGGCAGCGACGTAAGCCGCCTTGCCCACCGAACCCACCAGCCCATGCACCGAGGCGATATTGACGATCCGCCCCCAACCCTTGGCTTTCATGCCCGGCAGGCTCAACCGCGTGCTGTGGAACACCGACGACAGGTTGATTGCAATGATCGAATCCCAGCGCTCCACCGGGAATTCGTCCACCGGCGCCACATGCTGGATCCCGGCGTTGTTCACCAGAATGTCGATGCCGCCAAACTCGCGCTCGGCGTAGGCGATCATCTCGGCGATCTGCGCCGGGTCGCTGACGTCGGCCGGATGATGCCCGACCTTGCCGCCGAAGGCCTGCACCTGGGCGATCACCGCGCTGGCATCGCCGAAGCCGTTGAGGATCAGGTTGGCGCCGGCCTTGGCCAGGCTCAGGGCGATGCCCAGGCCGATGCCGCTGGTGGAGCCGGTGACCAGGGCGGTCTTGCCGTTCAATGTCGTCATATCAACCTCACACAATGCCGGTGGCGTAGAAAGTACCAATCACCACGAACACCGCGAGGGTCTTGATGATCGTGATGCCGAAAATATCTTTATAGGCTTCGCGGTGGGTCAGCCCGGTGACCGCCAGCAGCGTGATCACGGCGCCGTTGTGGGGCAGGGTGTCCATGCCGCCGCTGGCCATGGCCGCGACCCGGTGCAGTACTTCAAGGGGGATATTGGCCGCATGGGCCGCTGAAATAAAGCTCTCCGACATGGCCGCCAGCGCGATGCTCATGCCGCCCGAGGCGGAACCGGTGATGCCGGCCAGCAGGGTCACGGTAATCGCTTCGTTGACCAGTGGGTTGGGAATGCCCTTGAGCCAGTCCGCCAGCACCAGGAAGCCCGGCAGCGAGGCGATCACCGCACCAAAACCGTATTCCGAAGCGGTGTTCATCGCCGCCAGCAGCGCGCCGCTGACGGCACTCTTGCTGCCCTCGGCGAGCTTGCTGCGAATCGCCGAGAAGCCGAACACCAGCACCACGATAATCCCCACCAGCAACGCCGCCTGCACCGCCCAGATTGCCGTGAGCTTGGCGACTTCGGTCTGCACCGGCGCGCTCATGCCCGGCAGGCTGAGGGTGTGGGTCTTGCCGTACCACAGCGGAATCCAGTGGGTGAACAGCAGGTTCATGAGGCCCACCAGCAGCAGCGGCGACAGGGCGATCCAAGGGTTGGGCAGCTTGATGTCTTCGGCGGTTTCCGGCTCGTTGCGCAGCTCGGTCCCATAGCCTTCACCGGCGCGCTGGGCCTTGTTGCGCTGGCGGGCCAGGTACAGCATGCCGGCGCAGAACACGAAGATCGTGCCGATCAGCCCCAGCCACGGCGCGGCCCAGGCGGTGGTGTTGAAGAAGGTGCTGGGGATGATGTTCTGGATCTGCGGCGTGCCGGGCAGGGCGTCCATGGTGAACGAGAACGCGCCGAGGGCGATGGTCGCCGGCAGCAAGCGCTTGGGGATATTGCTCTGGCGGAACATCTCGGCGGCAAACGGGTACACCGCGAACACCACCACGAACAGCGACACGCCGCCGTAGGTCAGCAGGGCGCACACCAGCACGATCACCAGCATCGCCTGGCGGGTGCCGAGCAACTGGATCGCGGCGGCGACGATGGAGCGCGAGAAGCCGGAGATTTCAATCAGCTTGCCGAACACCGCACCGAGCAGGAATACCGGGAAATACAGCTTGAGGAAGCCGACCATTTTCTCCATGAACACCCCGGTGAACGCGGGAGCGACGGCGGAAGGGTCGGTGAGCAGCACGGCGCCGAGGGCGGCGATGGGGGCGAACAGGATGACGCTGTAGCCACGGTAGGCGGCCAGCATCAGCAGCGCCAGGGCCGCTAGGGCAATGATCACACTCATGGTGTGTCTCCATCTGATTGTTATTTTTGTGGGGGTGAGGCGGTGGGGAGGGGCTTTAGCGAGATGTGTGCCAAGTTATTAACCTGTTGAAATATATAGAGAAATTCTTGATCTGTGAGAGCGTTCTCAGGTTTTGTCCCGAATTTGAGACTGTTGGAGATCAAATGTAGGAGCGGGCTTGCTCGCGAATGCGGTGTATCAGGCAGTAATTCAGGCACTGACACACCGCATTCGCGAGCAAGCCCGCTCCCACATTGGATTTTCTCTGTATTTGGAATTGTGTCTCTTTTTGGAGACTAGGCGATGCCCAGGGCAACCATTTTCTTATACAAGGTCGACCGACCCAGCCCCAGCCGCTTCGCCGCCTCCACCACATTCCCCTCACAGTGCTTCAACGCCGCCCCAATCACCTGCCGATCAAACCGCTCCCGGGCCGCGCTGAAACTCTCGCCCTCAACGGTCTCTACCGAACTCTGCTCAACCGGGCTGA
This sequence comes from Pseudomonas sp. D8002, assembly GCF_013385695.1. Taxonomy (NCBI): domain Bacteria; kingdom Pseudomonadati; phylum Pseudomonadota; class Gammaproteobacteria; order Pseudomonadales; family Pseudomonadaceae; genus Pseudomonas; species Pseudomonas sp. D8002. The sequence goes on along the minus strand of NZ_JACAPM010000020.1, from coordinate 117,682 downwards.
ACGTACCAATCGCCGCGCGAATTTCACTGGCATCCAGCACCAGGTCATCACTCAACAGTGCCGCCCGCTCCAGCACATTGCGCAGCTCGCGGATATTCCCCGGCCACGCATGCTGCGCCAATAACGCCAAGGCCTCGCGGTCCAGCTCATGCTGGCTGCGCAACTCCTCCAGAATCGCCTCGCTCAACGCCGGCAAATCATCCAGCCGCGCGCGCAACGGCGGCACCTGGATCGGCAGCACGTTCAGGCGGTAATACAGGTCCGCCCGAAACTCGCCGCGCTTGATTGCCGCTTCCAGGTCCATGGACGTGGCCGCAATCACCCGCACATCGCTGTGGATCATCTCGTTGGAGCCCACCGGCTCAAACTCTTTCTCCTGCAACACCCGCAGCAATTTGCTTTGCAGTGGTAGCGGCATGTCGCCGATCTCATCCAGAAACAGCGTGCCGCCCTGGGCAATCTGCAACTTGCCGGGGCGGCCCTTGCGATCGGCACCGGTAAATGCGCCGGGCGCGGTGCCGAAGAATTCCGCCTCCAGCAAATCATGCGGGATGGCTGCGCTGTTGATGCTGACGAAAGCTTTATGGGCGCGAGGCGATGCACCATGAATCGCCTGGGCCAGCAGCTCCTTGCCGGTCCCGGTTTCCCCCAGCAGCAACACTGGCGACTCCGCGCTCGCACTGCGCCGCGCCCGACGTTTGACTTCCAGGCTGGCCGCGCTGGTGCCGATAAAGTGCGCGAAGTTGTATTTACTCTGCCGCGACCTCAGCAGCGACCGAGTGGAAGCCAGTTCCTGCTGCATGCTCAGGTAGCGCTCGATCAGCGGCGACAGGTTGCGCAGCTCATCAAACAACGCAAACCCGATGGCGCCGATCACCTTGCCGGCGTCGTCATGGATCGGCAGGCGCATCACCACCAGCGGGCCTTTGGGCGTGTCCTGAATATCCAGCAATATCGGCTGGTCGTTACGCACCACCTGGCGCAACAGGCTGTTGGAAATCACCTGCTCGCAGGGTTGCCCGATGGCTTCGTCGGCGCTTTTCAGGCCGAAGCGCTTGGCGTAGCGCTCGTTCATCCAGACGATGTTCGCGTCACCGTCGACAATCACCGTGCCTTCGCTGGACTGCTCGATGATCTCGAACAGCGACTGGATCGCCAGGCCGCGAACGTATTGGTAATCCTTGAGGCTGCCAGTGGTGCTCATGGGTGCGCCGCCGCGAGGAGTTCCCGGGTGTAAGGGTGTTGAGGCGCGGCAAACACTTCATCGCTGGGCCCGCGTTCCACCACCTTGCCGTCCTTGATCACGATCATGTCGTGGGCCAGGGCCCGCACCACCGCCAGGTCATGGCTGATAAACAGGTACGTCAGGCCGTACTTTTCCTGCAACTCAAGCAACAGGGCGACCACCTGTTTCTGCACGGTACGGTCCAGTGCAGAAGTGGGTTCGTCCAGCAGGATCAGCGCCGGCTTGAGCACCAGCGCACGGGCGATGGCGATGCGCTGGCGCTGGCCGCCGGAGAATTCATGGGGGTAGCGATGGCGGCTGGCAGGGTCCAGGCCCACGTCTTCCAGCACGCGGATCACTTGGGCTTCGCGGTCCTTGAGGCTGCACGGCGCATGCACTTCCAGGCCTTCGCTGATGATCTGCGCCACCGACATCCGCGGGCTGAGGCTGCCGAACGGGTCCTGGAACACCACCTGCATCTGCTTGCGCCACGGTTGCATCTGCTTTTGCGTCAGGCCGTCGAGGGCCTCGCCCTGGAAGCGAATCGCGCCGCTGGAATCCAGCAGCCGCAGAATCGCCTGGCCCAGGGTGGATTTGCCCGAGCCGGACTCGCCGACAATCCCCAGTGTCTTGCCGCGCTGTACCTCCAGGCTGATGCCATCCACCGCTTGCAGGTATTGCTTGCGCCGGAACAGTCCGCCGCCCAGCGGGAACTGCACACTCAGGTTATCCACCTGCAACACCGTCTCCCGCGCCTCGTGATTCAAGACGATGCCTGCCGGTTCAGCATCCAGCAGCAGGCGGCTGTAAGGGTGCTGCGGGGCGCAGAACAGGGTTTCGCAATCCGCCTGTTCGACAATTTCCCCGGCCTTCATCACGCACACCCGCTGGGCAATGCTGCGCACCAGGTTGAGGTCGTGGCTGATCAGCAGCAGCGACATGCCCAGGCGTTGTTGCAGGGACTTGAGCAGCAGCAGGATCTTGCGCTGCACCGTCACATCCAGTGCAGTCGTCGGCTCATCGGCAATCAGCAGTTCCGGTTCACAGGCCAGGGCCATGGCGATCATCACCCGCTGGCGCTGGCCGCCGGAGAGTTGGTGGGGGTAGGCCTTGAGGCGTTCCCGGGGCTTCTGGATGCCCACCAGTTCGAGCAATTCAAGGATCCGCGCCTGGGCCTGTTTGCCGCCCAGGCCCTTGTGCAACAGCAGGGTTTCGCCGATCTGCTTCTCGATGCTGTGCAGCGGATTCAGGGACGTCATCGGCTCCTGGAAGATCATCGCAATCCGGTTGCCCCGCAGTTTTTGCAGGGTGGCGGGCGAGGTGCCGAGCAGTTCCTGGCCGCGATAGCGCACCGAGCCGGTGGTTTCGGTGCCGGCTTCGGGCAGCAGTTGCAGGATCGAATGGGCGGTCACCGATTTGCCCGAACCCGACTCGCCCACCAGCGCCAGGCACTCGCCGGGGCGCACGTCCAGGCACAGCTTGCGCACCACGGTCTGGCCGTTGAAGGCGACACTCAGGTCGCGAATCTCGATCAGGTTTTCAGTCATCTCAACGGCCTTCATGAGCGTGGGTCGAAGGCGTCACGCAACGCCTCGCCGATAAACACCAGCAACGACAGGATCAGCGCCAGGGTGAAAAACGCGGTCAGCCCCAGCCACGGCGCTTGTAGGTTCTGCTTGCCCTGGGCGATCAGCTCACCCAATGACGCGCTGCCGGCGGGCATGCCGAAACCGAGGAAATCCAGGGCGCTCAGGGTAGAAATCGCCCCGGTCAAAATGAACGGCAGGTAGCTCAGGGTCGCGGTCATCGCGTTCGGCAGGATATGCCGGCGGATGATCTTGCCGTCCCCCAGGCCCAACGCCCGCGCGGCCTTGACGTACTCCAGGTTGCGCCCCCGCAGGAACTCGGCGCGCACCACGTCCACTAGGGCCAGCCAGGAAAACAGTGCCATGATCCCCAGCAGCCACCAGAAATTCGGTTCGACAAAGCCTGACAGGATGATCAGCAGGTACAGCACCGGCAGCCCGGACCACACTTCCAATATTCGTTGCCCGAGCAAGTCGACCCAGCCGCCGTAATATCCCTGCAACGCACCCGCCGCGATGCCGATGGCGGCGCTGATGGCGGTGAGAGCCAGGGCAAACAGGATCGACACCCGGGCGCCGAAGATCACCCGCGCCAGCACGTCGCGGGATTGGTCATCGGTGCCCAGCCAGTTCACGCTCGATGGCGGGCTGGGGGCAGGGCGGGTCAGCTCATAGTTGGGGGTGTCGTCGCTGAACGGGATTGGCGGGAACAGCATCCAGCCGCCGTCCTTCTTGATCAGGTTCTGCACGTATTCACTGCGGTAATCCGCCTGGAACGGCAGTTGCCCGCCGAACTCCTGCTCGGTGTAGCGCTTGAACACCGGGAAATACAGTTCGTTCTGGTAGCTGAGCACCAGGGGTTTGTCATTGGCGATCAACTCGCCGCCGAGGGTCAGGATAAACAGGCCGATAAACAGCCACAGCGACCACCAGCCGCGGCGGTTTTTCTTGAAGCGTTCAAAGCGCCGACGGGCCACGGGAGAGAGCTTGAGCATCAGGCGTTCCTCGCGGCGAAGTCGATACGCGGGTCCACCAGGGTGTAGCAGAGGTCACCGATGAGTTTTATCAAAAGGCCAAACAGCGTGAAGATAAACAATGAACCGAACACCACCGGATAATCCCGTGAAACCGCCGCTTCGTAGCTCATGCGACCGAGGCCGTCGAGGGAGAAAATCACCTCGATCAGCAGCGAACCGGCAAAGAACACCGCGATAAATGCCTGGGGAATCCCCGAGATCACCAACAGCATGGCGTTGCGGAACACATGCCCGTAAAGCACCCGGCGTTCACTCAAGCCTTTGGCCCGGGCGGTGACCACGTACTGGCGGGTGATTTCATTGAGGAACGAGTTTTTCGTGAGGATGGTCAAGGTGGCGAAGCCGCCGATCACCAGGGCGCTGACCGGCAGTACCAGGTGCCAGAAGTAATCGGCGATCTTGCCGACGGTGCTCAACTGGTCAAAGTTTTCCGAGACCAGCCCGCGCACCGGAAACCAGTTCAACGAAGTGCCGCCGGCGAACACCACGATCAGGAACATCGCAAACAGAAATGCCGGCATCGCATAGCCAATCACGATCGCGGTGCTGCTCCACACATCGAAACTGCTGCCATGGCGCACCGCCTTGCGAATCCCCAGCGGGATCGACACCAGGTAGGTGATCAAGGTGGCCCACAGGCCGAGGGAAATGGTCACCGGCATCTTTTCGAGGATCAGGTCGGTCACGCTTTTGCCACGGAAGAAGCTGTTGCCGAAGTCCAGCTGGGCGTAGCTCTTGAGCATCAGCCACAGGCGTTCCGGCGCGGGCTTGTCGAAGCCGTATTGTTTTTCGATGTCCTTGATCAGTTTCGGGTCCAGGCCTCGGCTGGCCCGTGAACCGCTGCTGAGGCTTTCGGCAGACGAGCCGCCGACGCCACCGCCACCGATGCCTTGCAGGTGGGCGATGGCCTGTTCCACCGGCCCGCCGGGCGCGGCCTGCACGATAACGAAGTTCACCAGAAGGATAATCACCAGGGTGGGAATGATCAGCAGCAAGCGCCGCACGATATAGGCAAACATCAGCGGGCTCCCGGGCGTTTGGTCAGTTCGGCTTTCATCTGCTCGTTAGTGAGCGGTGTGGGGCTGATTTCCCACCAGGTTTCCAGGGCCTCATCGGTCTTGGCTTCCACGGCCGGGCGGCCGAAGCGGTTCCACCACGCGGCGGAGGTGCCCGGCGGGTAGTAGTTGGGGATCCACAGGTAATTCCATTGCAGCACGCGGTCCAGGGCGTGGGCGTAACTGAGCATCAGCGACTGGGTATCGGCCTTGACCAGGCCGTTGATCAGGCTGTCGACGGCCGGGTCTTTCAGCACCATGTAGTTGTTGGCGCCGGTATCAAACGCGGCGGCCGAACCGAAGTAGTTGTACAGCTCCATCCCCGGCGAGGTGGTAACCGGGAAGCCGGTGACGATCATGTCGTAGTCCCGGGCCATCAGGCGGTTGACGTATTGCGAGGAGTCAATGCGGCGGATGTTGAGGGTGATGCCGATCTGCGCCAGGTTGCGCTTGTACGGCAACAACAGGCGCTCAAGGCCGTTCTGGGCGTTGAGGAAGGTGAACTCCAGCGGCTCGCCCTCGGCATTCACCAGCTTGTCACCGTCGGGCTTCCAGCCGGCCTGTTCCAGCAGGGCCAGGGCTTGCAGCTGCTTGTCGCGGATCATCCCGGTGCCGTCAGTGGTGGGGGCCTTGAACACCTGGGTGAAGACTTCGTCGGGAATCTGCCCGCGCAAAGGTTCCAGGATCGCCAGTTCCTGGGCGTCCGGCAGTTGGGTCGCCGCCAGCGGGCTGTTGGAGAAGAAGCTCTGCTGGCGGATGTACATGTTGCGCATCATCTGCCGGTTGGCCCACTCGAAGTCCCACAGCATGGCCAGGGCCTGGCGCACGCGGCGGTCCTTGAACATCGGTTTTTGCACGTTGAATACGTAGCCCTGGGCCGGCTGCGGTGCCTCCTTGGCCAGGTGCGCGCGTTGCAGGCGGCCATCATCGAGGGCCGGGCCGTTGTAGCCGATGGAGTAGCCGGTGGCGGAGAATTCGCGGTTGAAGTCGTAGGCACCGCCCCGCAGGACCTGGCGCGCCACTTCGGTGTCGCCGAAGTATTCCAGGCTCAGGTGATCGAAGTTGTACAGGCCGCGGCTGATGGGCAGGTCTTTGCCCCACCAGTTCGGGTCACGCTTGAACGTGATGGTGTTGCCGGCATCCACCTTACTGATGGTGTAGGGGCCGCTGCCGAGGGGAATCTCGTAGCCGCCGCCGTCGGCGAAGTTGCGGGTCTTCCACCAATGCTCGGGGAACACCGGCAGGGTCGCGACATCCAGGGGCAGGGTGCGGTTCTCATTGCTTGCGAAATCGAAGCGCACCTGGCGCGGGCCTTCGACTTCGACGTGTTTGACGTCGGCGAACAGCGTGCGGTAGCGCAGGCTGCCCTGGGTCATCAGCAGGTCAAAGGAGTAACGCACGTCTTCGGCGGTGATCGGTTGGCCATCGGCGAAACGCGCCTTGGGGTTCAGGTAGAAACGCAGGGACAGACCGTCGTCTGACCGCTCCATCTTTTCCGCCACCAGGCCGTAGACCGTGTAGGGTTCGTCCAGCGAACGCAGGGCCAGGGGCGAATACAGCCAGCCATCGACCTGGCTGACCCCGATGCCTTTGTCGCCATAAGGCAGTACATGGTCGTAGCGCCCGATTTCGATCGCCGAACGCCGCAGGCTGCCGCCCTTGGGGGCATTGGGGTTGGCGTAGTCGAAATGGGTGAAGCCGGGTTGGTATTTGGCCGGCTCGCCGTACACGGTCAATGCCGATTGCGGCGCGGCGATCACGGCGGTGCTGGCCAGCAACAGGGCCAGGGTGGAGCAAAACAGGGTAGAAAAAGCGACTCGCATTATCAGCCTTGGGCGCCGGGTGAAGAGGTAAAGGGATTTGTACGCTATGCGCGTACGCCTCGCCAGTCATCACACTGTCACAGATGCACAACGGCCCACCAAAGGGTGGGCCGTTGTTTTAAACATTAGCGCGGACTGGATCAGTCCTGACGGCTGGTTACTTCCAGCAGGTGATAACCGAACTGGGTTTTCACTGGGCCTTGCACGGTGTTGACCGGGGCGCTGAATACGACGGTGTCGAATTCCTTGACCATTTGGCCCGGGCCGAACGAACCCAGGTCGCCGCCTTGACGGCTGGACGGGCAGGACGAGTTGGCTTTGGCAACTTCGGCGAAGTCGGCGCCGCCTTCGATTTGCGCTTTCAGTTCGTTGCACTTGTCTTCGGTGGCAACGAGGATGTGACGGGCGGTGGCTTTGGCCATGAGGGGTATCTCCTTGGGTAAAAATGCTGAGCGTACCGGATTCAGGTGGTTATTTCCTGGCAAAGTTCCCCTGGGTTGCCTGGACGGTCAGGATCGGGCCATTACGCCGCTGTGGGTCAGCCAATCGATAAACAGCGCAAACAGCTCCGCCTGGGAGTTGATTTCAAGCTTGGTATACAAATGCTTGCGGTGCATGCGCACGGTTTCCGGGGAAATGCCCAGCACCTGCGCGGTGGATTTCACCGAGTGCCCGCGCAATATCAGGTGGGCGATTTCCCGTTCGCGCACGGTCAATACGCCGCTGCCAAAATGCATGAACGCCGCTTCAATCTGCTGATGCACCTGGGTCTGGGTGAAGGCCTCGTCGCTGATCACCTTGCACAGCCCGCCCGTGGTGCCGAAGCGGCGCAGCAGTTCGCGCACGATGGGTTGGGCGGTTCGTTGCAGTGCCAGTTGTTCGTCGCTGAACTGGCCGGCACTCAGCCCCTGGAACATGCACAACGAAATCTTGCTGTTGGGGCACAGGTCGACGATGTAGTAGCTCTCCTGGGCGCCGCCGCTGCGCAGGTAGTAGGTTTTGTAGTACTCGCTGTTGAAGAAATCGTCCGGGGCGATCTGCGCCAGGTGGTAGAAACCTTCGGCCAGGCCCTTGTCTACCGCGAGGCAGAACGGGTCCAGCAGGTAGCCCCGGGAGAAGTAACGGTTGATGATCTCTTCGTAGTGCGGCCGGGGGATGCCTTGCTGGTAGAGCAAGTGTGGCGCCTGGCCCTGGCGCTCCAGGCTGATCATCATCGATTCGATAGGGGTCAGCGCACTGAGGGCGCAGGCCAGGTGTTCGAGAAATGACGCTTCGTCGACGCTGGCGAAGGCGTGGGCCAACGCACCATTCCAGGCGTCAAGCACCTGGAAGGACGGGGCAGGGCAGTGATCGGCATGCTGGTTCATGCCGGCCAGTCTACCCGCCGGCCAGGGCCCCGGCAAAAGCACCGGGGCGCCCAGGCTCATCGGCCTTGATACTCGCCGCTCTGGCGCAGCTCTTCGGCGGTGTCGAGGATGCACTGGCGCAGGATTTCCACCACTTGATCCACCTGGGCATGGGTGATGATCAGCGGCGGCGACATCACATTCAGGTGGCCAATGGGCCGTACCAGCAAGCCTTTGGCCTGGGCCCGCAGGTGGATCTTCTCGCCGATGTTCACCGCGTCCGGCAGCAGCGCCTTGGTGTGTTTGTCGGCGACGAACTCAATGCAGGCCATCAGCCGCTGGCAGCGCACATCGCCCACCAGCGGCAGGTTGGACAGGGTTTGCAGGCGCTGTTCGAGGTACACACCGACGTCTTCGACATGGGCCAGCAGGTTTTCCCGCTCGATGATCTCGATGTTCTTCAGCGCCGCCACACAACTCACCGGGTGGCCGCTGTAGGTGAACCCGTGGGTAAAGCAGCGGCCCTTGCCCGGCTCGCCGATCACTTGCCAGATGCGCTCCGAGAAAATACACGCGCCCAACGGCAGGTAGCCGGACGTCAGGCCCTTGGCGGTGGTGATGATGTCCGGTTGCATGTCGAACACTTCCTGGGAGGCGAAGAATTTTCCCAGCCGGCCGAAGGACGTCACCACTTCATCCGCCACGTAGAGCAGGTCATAACGTTGGCAGACTTCCCACATGCGCCGGTGGTAACCCTTGGGCGGAATGATCACGCCGCCCGAGCCCATGATCGGTTCGGCAAAGAACGCGGCCACTTTGTCGGCGCCGATGGTCAGGATCTTGTCTTCGAACTCATCCACCAGGAAATCGAGGAACTGCGCCTCGCTCATGCCCTGCGGCGCCCGGTAGTAGTTGGGGCACGAAATGTGGTGGAACAAGTCGCTCATGAAATCGAATTCCGGCGCGCGGTCGGCGGCCTTGTTGCCGATGGACATCGTGAGGAACGTCGAGCCGTGATACGCACTGAAGCGCGAGATGATGTGTTTCTTCTCATGCTTGCCGCGACTGTTCTGATAGAACTGCACCAGGCGGTAGGCAGTATCGACGGCGGTGGAGCCGCCGGTGGTCAGGAACACATGATCAAGATCGCCGGGAGCCAGGCTGGCAAGCTTGGCGCACAGTTCGATAGCGGTGACGTTGGCCATGTCGCAGAACGGGTTGGAGTACGCCAGCTGGCGAACCTGGTTGGCGATGGCGTCTGCCATTTCCTCGCGGCCCAGGCCGATATTCGTACACCACATGCCGCCGACCGCATCCAGGTAGCGGTTGCCGGCGGTGTCGTAGATGTAGGCGCCGTCACCCGCCGCGATATTCAGTGAGCCTTGTTCACGGTGTTCGTCGAACATATGAAAACCGTGCATGTAATGGGCCTTGTCGGCGGCGTCCAGTTGGTCGTGGTCGAACTGGGCGAAAAAGTCAGGATTTGGCAGGGTCATGGCGTTTACCTTCAATGGCTGGGTTTCACTTGCCGGTCTTCACGGCATTCCAGGTACGGGTGATCAGGCGCACGGCGGCTTGGGACTGGCTTTTCTGGGTGAACAAGCGTTGCATCGTCGCCGAGTCCGGGTAGATGGCCGGGTTGTCGCGTATATCGGCATTTACAAAGGGCTTGGAGGCCAGGTTGCTGTTGGCGTAGTGAATGGTGTTGCTGACGCCGGCGATCACTTGCGGTTGCAGGAGGAACTCGATGAACTTGTGGGCATTCGCCACATGGGGTGCGTCGGCCGGGATGTAGAAGTTATCGAACCAGATCAGCGAGCCTTCCCTGGGGATGAAGTAACTCAGGTTGACCTTGGCCCCGGCTTCCGCCGCCCGGGCCTGGGACGTGGCGTAGTCGCCGGACCAGGTGGTGGCCATGCACAGCTCGCCATTGGCCAGGCCGTTGATAAAGCCGCTGGAGTCGAATTTGCGGATGTACGGGCGCACGGCCATCAGCACATCCTGAGCGGCCTTGAGGTCTTTGGGCGCCACGCTGTTGGAGTCCAGGCCGAGGTAGGTCAGGGCCAGCGGGATCATGTCGGTAGGGGAGTCGATGAAGGTGATGCCGCAGTCGGCAAAGCGCGAAATGATCTTGGGGTCGAAGATCATCGCCAGTGAGCCGATGGGCGCATCCGGCATGCGTTCCTTGATCTTGTCGATGTTGTAGGTCACGCCATTGCTGCCCCAGGTGTAAGGCGCGGAATAGGTCACGCCCGGATCATGGGTTTCCAGGCTTTTCAGCACTTGCGGGTCGAGGTTGTTCCAGTCCGGCAGCAGCGCTTTGTTGAGGGGCTGGAAGGCCTGGGCCTTGATCAGCAGCGGCACCAGGGACGCGTTGAGCACCACCAGGTCATAGCCCGAGCGCCCGGACAGCAGCTTGCCCTGCACGGTTTCGTAGGAGTCGTAGGTGTCGTAGATCACCTTGATGCCGGTGGCTTTCTCGAAGTCGGCGAGGGTGTGTTCCCCGATGTAATCGGCCCAGTTGTAGATGCGCAAGGTGTTGCCCGGGTCGTCAGCGGCCTGGCTGACGGACGTTGATGCAAGCAAGACAGCGCTGAACAGGGCGATAACGGCTTTATGCATGGCGAACCCACCTTGATGTTGTGCTTGTTGTCAGGCCGAGGGGCTGATTGCACTTTCAGGCAGGTGGCGGGTGGGGCGCCATACCCCGTTCGGGTAGGAGGCGGTCAGGGCAGTACGATGTAGTCGTTTCGCGTGATGACCGGGCGGTGTACGCCGGGTTCCAGGTGGATGTAGCGCCCGTCTACCAGGTCGATGGGCAGGCAGTCGTCGATATCCAGTACGCCGTCGGTGTGGGATTGCGTCCAGTGCGTGAGCATCTGCTGTTTGCCTTGGGCTGCCGCCTCCCTGGCCGTGCGCGCAACCACCAGCAGGTAGTGGTGTGCCTCGCCAAAGACGTTCGATTCATACCCGCCCAGGTTGATGAAGTACAGGCGCGGCGCCGCGGCGTTCGGCGCCAGGTGGCTGAGCTGGACTTTCCAGCCGTCAACGCCATCCACCGTCATCCAGGAGTCGATATGCACACCTTTCTGGCTGCCGAACCAGCCCTCGCGCAGTTGCGGGTAGGCGGCTTCCAGGGTGTCGGCGACGGCGAACACCACATCATGCACTTCGATTTTCGCCCGGGGGTGCTTACCCCCCAACATGACCACAAACAGCATTGCATGCCCTTTCTATGGCTGGGATGGAAAGGGCCACCTTCCTTCGATTGAACCCTTTTGTCCAGTCGGTGCCACACTGTTAATTCGCAAATTCATCAGGAGGTTGTCATGCGCACCATTGATCTGGCCGGCGTACCCGTCCCTGTCATCGGCCAGGGGACCTGGCGCATGGGCGAGGATCCCGGCAAGCGCAGCGCCGAAGTGGCCGCGTTGCAACTGGGTATCGATGAGGGCATGACCCTGATCGATACCGCTGAAATGTATGGCGAAGGCGGTGCCGAAGAAGTCGTCGGCGAGGCGATTCGCGGCAAGCGCGACCAGGTGTTCCTGGTCAGCAAGGTGTACCCGCACAATGCCAGCCACAAGGGCATTCCACGTGCATGTGAGGCCAGCCTCCAGCGCCTGGGCACCGACTACATTGATCTGTATCTGTTGCATTGGCGTGGGCAATACCCCCTTGAAGAAACGGTAGAAGCCTTCGAGCGCATGCGTGAGGCAGGCAAGATCGGTCGTTGGGGTGTGTCCAACTTTGATGTAGCAGACCTGCAGGAGCTGGCTTCCCCGGCCTGTGCCACCAATCAGGTGCTCTACAACATCGAGGAGCGCGGCATCGAGTTCGACCTGCTGCCATGGTGGCAGCAACACAATTTACCCTTGATGGCCTACTGTCCCATCGCCCAGGGTGGCGAGCTGTTGGCCAGCCCGACCCTCAAGCAAATTGCCCGTCGCCACGAGGTCACACCCGCCCAGGTTTCCCTGGCCTGGGTCTTGCGCCAGGACGGGGTGATCGCGATTCCCAAGGCGGTTACGCCAGAGCATGTCCGGCTCAATGCCGCAGCGGCGAAGCTGGTGCTGGATGAGCACGACCTGGACGCGATTGACCGGGTTTTTGGGGCGCCGAAGCGCAAGCATCCGCTGGCGATGGTCTAGTGGCCGACAGAAACGGTGCCGTCCATGGCGATGCCGTTTCTGTTTCGGTGGCTGCTTAGCCGGCTACCGGGCTGCGCCAGTCATCAGAGCCAGACGTACCGGAGACCTCATGGGTCCAGACGATTTTCCGGTAAGTGAAATACACATCCTCCAGATGCGTGAAGTGTGCGTTGTTCGGGTCCTGGCAATTGGGCATCCGTGACTGGATGTCCACCAGGATCGCGTCTTCCAACTCGATGGTGAAGTAGTGTTCCTGGGTTCCGGCTGAAGAGGTTCGGTACCACTCAAGGCGGCACTTGACCATTTCCCCGGAGGTCAATGCGCTGAACAGCAATGGCGACGATTTATCGAATACCTTGCTGATCATCAGGGGCTTGTGCACACGCTGGCCGGTGGGCTGGCCGGATTGCGGGTCACGGGGAATGATCACCTGATGCTGGAATGCTTCCACCAGGATCTGGTCTTCATGGCCTTCCTGGTAAATGTTGCCGACCGAGTCCTGGGTGAACGTGCCTGCCGTGATCAAGCCTTGCTTGGTGCCGGTGATGGATAGATACGCGGGTGTTGGCATGACGGGTTTCCTTGCCTGATAAATGAGGTCGTCCCGGCCGACGGACTTGCCGGCCGGGTAATGCTCGATATCAAGAAGCGTGCCGGAAAGTTCGAGCGTCAATGAAAGCAGGGGGTTAAGGTTTTATTGGTTTTAATTTTGAACGGCATTAAAGGTTTTAATTCGATTTAGTTGTATTTGTTTGCGCAGGGGTGTGCAGTTAGTTGCTCATGTTGATGGGCGTTGTTATTCGCAGAGTTCACCTCATTCATGACGATGCCTGGCGCCTTGGCTGCGCAAATTCTTGCGCGTCGGCGATTTTTCTATTCTTGTAGGAAACTCCTTAACTGCTATTTGGTGGCTTGAACAATGCTTTTTGCATGGATAAGGTTAGTGCTCTTCTCGTAGGGAAGGCAAACTTTAATCAATGTCCTGATGTGCGCTTGAATGGCCATTAGTTCACTGAACATGTTCAGGAAAGTAAAGTGCGGCCCATAATGGTTTACTCAGACAGGCTTTCCGATTATTACCTCGAACTTGCGCAGGCACCCAACTCGAAAACGAGTTATGCGGGGGCCGATATGCGTTTTTCGACCGAGTATGAGGCGCTTGAAACTGAACTGGGCAAGGCGCACTCCATTCACGGAAACAGTCAGCCTGACTGGCAATGGGTCGTGGAAAAAAGCGAGGCGCTGTTACGCCACCAGTCCAAGGACTTGCGGGTCGCTGTCTGGTTGACCTGGGCCTTGCATCAGCGCGAGTCCTTCCCCGGGCTACTCGCAGGCCTCGGATTGCTGCGCTACCTCTGTGAGCATCATTGGGCGGTCGTTTATCCGGGCAAGCTGCGTACCCGCAGTGCCGCCTTTGGCTGGCTGGTCCCGCGCCTCGAGCAGGTGCTTGCACAACCTGTTTCGCTCAAGGATCAGCGGCCCTTGTTCCACTGCATGCTCGAACACCTGGCGCGGCTGGACGAGTTGTGGACCGAACACCTTCTCGAAGATGCGCCACTGTTACTGCCGGTTCGCAGGCAGCTGTCGGACCGATTGCAACAGTCCACCGAAAGCGAACCTCCAGCAGGCGGTAGCACAGGGGTGATCGCCCATATCAAGCAGGTCGCGACTCAGTTGATGGCGCCCGAGCCCATTGTGGAAAACGAAAAGGACGCCCACAAGCTGCTGCGCACGCTGCAGGAACATGCCCGGCCCTTGTCGGCCTGGTGGCAGCGCCAGAATGCCACTGACCTGCGCGCACTGCGTCTGAACCGAACGTTGACCTGGCTGACGATCACCAGTCTTCCGGACTGTGACAGCGAACAGGTAACGCCTTTGCGCGGGCCGGCGCCCGACAAGCTCAAGCGGTACCAGGAGCGCTTTGCCCAAGGGCAGCATACCGACCTGCTGCTGGAGCTTGAGGGCAGCCTGGCCGGAGCACCTTTCTGGTTCGACGGCTTGTACCGGGTGTGGGAGTGCCTGCAGGCACTCCAGGCCGATCTGGCCATGACCGAGCTGGAAGTGCACTTCGCGCTGTTGCTCCAGCGTTTGCCGGGGCTTGCACAGCTGCGCTTCCACGACGGAACACCCTTCGCCGACGACGTCACCCGTGGCTGGATCAACACCCAGGTTGCCCGCCATTTGCAAGCCCCGGTTCCACTCAGGTCGGCACCTGATGCCCCGGCTGCGCCTTGGGACAAAGCGTTGCACGACGTCATGCCCGTGCTGCGCAAGGACGGGTTCAAGGTGGCTGTGCGGTCCCTCAAGCAGGGCATGCAAACCGCAACAGGTGATCGTGCCCGGTTTCATTGGCGGCTTGGCCTGGCCAGGTTGTGTTTGCTGGCAGGCAAGCATGACCTGGCCAAAGTCCAGCTCGATCACCTGGACCACGAGCTGCAGCACTCAGGCCTGCAGCGCTGGGAGCCCGAGTTGGCGGTTGAAGTGCTGCAGCTCTTGCATGGCTGCTGTGACGTATTGCCCCAGAGCCATTCCGTGCGTGAGCGCAAGGAAGATGTCCATCGCAGGCTGTGCCACTTCGATCTCGAAGCGGTACTTGAATAGGCTTTCGAGCCCCCCGAAAAAGGAGAAACACCATGGCGAAAGAAGGTTCGGTAGCCCCCAGGGAACGCATCAATATCACGTTCAAACCCGCCGTCGGCACTGCGCAGGAAGAGGTCGAGCTGCCGTTGAAATTGCTGGTGCTTGGTGACTTCACCCAGCGTGAAGACCTGCGCAAGCTCGAAGACCGCAAGCCCGTCGGCATCGACAAGAACAGCCTCGACGAGGTGCTGGCCAAGCAGGCCTTGGGCCTGGCCTTGAGCGTCCCCAACCGGCTGCAGGATTCAGCCGAACCTGACGA
This sequence comes from Pseudomonas sp. D8002, assembly GCF_013385695.1. NCBI lineage: Bacteria > Pseudomonadati > Pseudomonadota > Gammaproteobacteria > Pseudomonadales > Pseudomonadaceae > Pseudomonas > Pseudomonas sp. D8002. Next base: position 102,560 of record NZ_JACAPM010000020.1, on the reverse strand, counting down.
GTTGGCGATCCGGGTCAGGATCAATTCGATGAAGGACTTCAATCCTGCACAGCTGGTTGAGCAGATACCCGAGCTGAAAAAGCTCATGGACCTGCGCGATGCACTTGTGGCGCTCAAGGGGCCGCTGGGCAACACGCCGAGCTTTCGAAAGGCCATTGAAAATGCCCTCGCCGATGACGATTCGCGCAAGCGGGTATTGGCTGAATTGGGGCTGGACAGCTCCGCCGTATGACTCTCTCAGTTAAAAGGACACTGACACCATGACTACCAGCCAAAGCCCGTCGCATGCGCCCATCACGGATGAGTACAGCATTCTCGACAACATCATTGCCCAGACCCGCCTCAGCGCCGACGACGAGGCCTACAGTATTGCAAAGCGCGGAGTCTCGGCATTTATCGAGGAGCTGATCAAGCCGCAAAACAAGGGCGAGCCGGTCAAGAAGCGCCTGGTTGACCGGATGATTGCCGAGATTGACGCAAGGCTCAGCCAGCAAATGGATGAAATCCTGCACCATCCCGACTTCCAGGCACTGGAGTCTTCCTGGCGTGGCCTGCAGTTGCTGGTTGATCGCACCAATTTTCGTGAAAACATCAAGATCGAACTGCTCAGCGTCTCCCGCCAGGACCTGCTGGATGACTTCGAGGACTCACCGGAGGTGACTCAGTCCGGACTCTACAAGCACATCTACAGTGCCGAATACGGTCAGTTCGGCGGCCAGCCCGTAGGGGCAATCATCGCCAATTATTTCCTTTCCCCCAGTGCTCCCGATGTCAGGCTGATGCAGTACGTTTCCAGCGTGGCCTGCATGGCCCATGCACCGTTCATTGCGGCGGCCGGCCCTGGCTTCTTCGGCCTGGAGAGCTTTACCGGCCTGCCTGACCTCAAGGACCTGAAGGACCATTTTGAAGGGCCGCAGTTTGCCAAATGGCAGAGTTTTCGCCAGAGCGAAGATGCCCGCTACATCGGCCTCACCGTACCGCGCTTTCTATTGCGCACGCCGTACGATCCCGTTGATTGTCCGGTCAAGACGTTCGCCTACCAGGAACATGTGGCCAGCAGCCACGAACACTATCTGTGGGGTAATACGGCCTATGCCTTTGCTACCCGCTTGACGGACAGTTTCGCCCGGTATCGCTGGTGCCCGAACATTATCGGCCCGCAGAGTGGTGGTGCAGTGGAGGACTTGCCGCTGCATCACTTTCACAGCATGGGCGAGATCGAAACCAAGATTCCTACCGAGGTGCTGGTATCCGACCGACGCGAATACGAGCTGGCGCAAGAGGGCTTCATTGCCCTGACCATGCGCAAGGGCAGTGACAATGCAGCGTTCTTTTCCGCCAGTTCGGTGCAAAAACCCAAGTCTTTTGGAATCAGTGCCGAAGGCAAGGCTGCCGAGCTGAATTACCGGCTCGGTACCCAATTGCCGTACATGATGATCGTCAATCGCCTGGCCCACTATCTCAAGGTGCTGCAGCGTGAACAGCTGGGGTCGTGGAAGGAGCGCACCGACCTTGAGCTGGAACTCAACAAATGGATTCGCCAATACGTAGCCGACCAGGACAACCCCAGCACCGAAGTGCGTGGACGGCGCCCGCTTCGGGCTGCGCGCATTGTTGTCAGTGATGTCGACGGGGAGCCCGGCTGGTATCGCGTCAACCTGAGCGTTCGCCCGCACTTCAAGTACATGGGGGCAGACTTCACTCTGTCGCTCGTCGGCAAGCTCGATAAAGAATGAGCCGCCGCCACGTGATTACCCAAAACCGCAGCCTTTTCGAGCGCCTGGAGTCCGGCGTGGGGCGCAGCCCGCAAGGTTGCGTCGTGGAATCCGTGGCGGGGCATCTGGCGAAAATGCTCAGCACCCGTGCGGGCAGTGTCCAGACGCTACCTGATTACGGGTTACCTGATCTGAATGACATGCGCCTCAGCCTGCATGACGCGTTGAGCCAGGCTCGGTTCCTGATTGAGCGCTTTATCCAGGCCTACGAACCCCGTCTGAAGGATGTCCGTGTCAAGGCATTGCCACAGGACCGTGACCCGATGGTGCTGGCTTTTTCCATCGAGGGGGCCATGGAAGTCAATGGCATGACGCAAGCGGTCGCCTTTTGCGCCAGCCTGGCTCACGGCGCACGGGTCGAGGTCAAACCGAATGTCGTTTAGCCGCTACTACCAGGGCGAGCTGAGCGCACTGCGACAGTTGGGGCGACGGTTCTGCGAGCGCAACCCGGCACTCGCGCCGTTTCTTGGGGACGCTGGCCAGGACCCGGATGTAGAACGGTTGCTTGAGGGTTTTGCATTCCTCACCGGTCGCCTGCGGCAGAAGCTTGATGATCAATTGCCGGAGTTGAGTCACTCGTTGATGCATCTGCTGTGGCCCAACTATATGCGGCCGCTGCCGTCGTTCAGCATGCTGCAGTTTGATCCGCTCAAGCGCACAGGGCCGGCCATCAGGGTCGAGCGGGATACACCGGTGGAAAGCATTGCGATCGACGGTGAACGCTGCCGTTTTCGTACCTGTTACCCGACGCAGGTCTTGCCGCTGCAACTGGCCGCCATGGAGTACTCGGTACAGGGCGAGGGCGCTTTGCTCTGCCTGCGTCTGGAGATGACGGCCGAGGGCAACTTCAGTGAGCTGGAACTGAACTGCCTGCGTTTGCATCTCGCGGGGGAGCAGCCCGTCAGCCAGGCGCTTTACCTGGGGCTTTTGCGCCACCTGGACGGGTTCGAGTTGCTGCCTTTCGGGCGCGACGGGCTGCCGGTCATCGGCGCCGACGGCGAGCCTGTTTCGTTGCGTCTGTCCAGCAACGATATCAGTCCTGTGGGCTTTTCCGAGGATGAGGCACTGATCCCTTATCCGTTGAATACCTTTCGTGGCTATCGCCATTTGCAGGAGTACTTCGCCTTTCCCGACAAATACCTGTTTGTCGATGTGAGTGGCCTTGGCGCGTTGAGCAGGTTGCCTATTGACGTACTCAAGCAGCTACATGGCGTGACGTTACGCTTCGACATGCGTGGTCGCGGTATTGAGCGAATGGCGCCTACCCTGGACAACGTGAAGCTGTACTGCACGCCCATCGTCAATCTGTTCAAGCACGACGGCGTACCGATTCGCCTGGACGGCAAGCAGGACGAATACCTGTTGTTGCCTGGCGAATACGCCAGGGGGAACTGCGGTGTATTTTCCGTCGACAAGGTCACGGGATGGCGGCCGGGAGGCCTCGGGTACCAGGAATATGTTCCGTTCGAATCGTTTGAGCACGATTTTGGCAGCGCCGCGCCCAGCTATGGCGTTCGCCAGCGGCCATCCCTGCAACATGCCGGCCTGGATACCTGGCTGAGTTTCGACCGGTGTCCAGTGCATGAACAGGAAACCCTGTCGATTGAACTGACCTGCACCAACCACAACCTGCCATGCCTGCTGCAGGTGGGCGATATCAATCAGGCGTGCGAACAGACGCCCGAGTTTCTCTCGTTTCGCAACATCACCGCGGCAACCCCCAGCTTTGCGCCACCCCTGGACAGCGACTTCCTGTGGCGACTGATCAGCAATATGTCGCTCAACTATCTGTCATTGACCGATATCAACGCCTTGAGGGTGATCCTCGAAACCTACGACCTGCCGCGTTATCACGACCGCCAGGTGGAAAAGGTCAGCAGGCGAAGGCTGGGCGCCCTCCGTTCGATCAGTCACCAGCCCGTAGACCGGCTGCACCGAGGCCTGCCATTTCGCGGCTTGCGGGTTGACCTCACCATCGATCCTGAAGGCTACCTGGGGGAGGGCGACGTGTTCGTCTTTGCTTCGGTGCTCAACGAGTTCTTCGCGCTTTACGCCAGCCTCAACTCGTACCACGAACTGCGAGTCATCAGCACACAAGGAGACGTGTACCTATGGCCACCCCGGATGGGCCAGCAGCCCCTGCTTTAACCGCACTGTCCCGAGTGATTCGCGAGTACTCGGTGTTTCAGGCGGTTGCGCAGATTATCGAGCGCCTGCGCGAGGCGCATCCCTCGCTGGACGATGAGGCGCTTTACGATCAATTGGAGTTCCAGGCCAACCCAGGCTTTGGCTTTCCCGGCAACGACATTGATCGTGTGGAGTTTTTTGTCGAGCACGGCCATTTGCGGGCACGGCTTCGCCTCAATGTGCTGGGCCTGTTTGGTACAGGGTCACCGCTGCCGGCGTTCTATGGCGAGCAAGCCTTTGCCGAGGTAGCGGGCGGTAATCCGACGCGGGAATTTCTTGATCTTTTTCACCATCGCCTGCACCGGCTGATAGTGCCGATCTGGCGAAAATATCGTTATCAGGCGAGTTTTCAAACGGGCGCCCGCGATCCTTTTTCCGAGCAGATGTTTGCATGGGTGGGCCTGGGTGGCAGCGCGATTCGCAGCGCGGCTCAACTGAACTGGAAACGCCTTTTGCCCTACCTGGGGCTGCTGAGCCTGCGCGTGCACTCCGCCGCGCTGATCGAGACCGTGCTGCGTTATTACTTCAAGCACAACCGGCTGGTCATCGAGCAGTGGGTCGAGCGCAGGGTAGTGATCGACCAGGAGCAGCGCAATGACCTTGGTCGCGCCTATAGCTCGTTGGGTTCGGACCTGGTGCTGGGGGAGTGCCTTATCGACCGCAGTGGCATGTTCAGGGTTCATGTATTGGCACTCGATTGGCAGCGTTTTCACGAGTTTTTGCCCACCGGGGCGGGTTACGAGCCGCTGTGTGCGCTGGTGCGTTTTGCCGCCCGGGACCCCTTGGAATACGACGTGCGACTGGTGTTGGCGGCGGGCGAGGTCCGGCCGTTGCACCTTGGCGAGCACAACGTCTGCCGCCTGGGCTGGACCAGTTGGCTGGGGCATGAGCGGGCAGACGGCGTGGTCATCCTGGCCAGTAAAAATCATTAGGGATTGATGGATATGATGAATGTGGATCTGCAACAACTTATCCAGGCATTGACGGCGTCCACACGGCGCGACCTGGAACGCAGCGCCGAGCGTTGTGTCACCCGGGGCGGCGGCGAGGTGCTGGTGGAAGACTTGCTGCTGACGCTCCTGGAGCATCCCGAGGGTGTTCTTATGCGAGCGCTGCAGGATGCGGGCGTGGATGCCGGGGAATTGCAGGCCGTGCTGCAACCTCGGGTCGACCAGAGCGCGTCCCGCAATCCGGTGTTTTCGCCCGCCCTGGTGCAATGGCTGCAGCAGGCGTTGCTGGTTGCCCATCTGGAGCTGGGCCGACGGGAAGTGGACCATGGCGCCTTGCTGCTCGCCTTGTTGCGCAACCCGATGCAGCACGCTGGCAGCCGTTACCAGGCGGTGATGAGCACGCTTGATGCACCGCGTGTGCTCGGATTTCTCTTGAGTGAAAACGCGCAGGCGGCTCCCGCTGAGGCGGGGAGTTCCTTGCTGGAGCGCTTTACCCATGACCTGACTCGCCAGGCCCGGGACGGGAAACTCGACCCCGTGCTCTGTCGCGATAACGAAGTCCGGCAAATGATCGATACGCTCGCGCGGCGGCGCAAGAACAACCCCATTCTGGTGGGCGAGGCGGGTGTCGGGAAAACCGCGATAGTCGAGTGCCTGGCCCTGCGGATCGTCAGCGCGCAAGTGCCAGAGGTGCTCAGGAAGGTGCGCCTGCTGACGCTGGACATGGGCCTGCTGCAAGCCGGTGCCAGTATCAAGGGTGAGTTCGAGCGCCGCCTCAAAGGCTTGATCGATGAGGTCAACGCCTCGCCGCAACCGGTCATCCTGTTCATCGATGAGGCCCATACCCTGGTCGGCGCAGGCGGCTCGGCCGGCAGCTCCGATGCCGCCAACCTGCTCAAGCCAGCGCTGGCACGAGGTGAGTTGCGTACCATCGCCGCGACGACCTGGTCGGAGTACAAGAAGTACTTCGAGAAAGACCCGGCGTTGGCGCGGCGTTTTCAGCCGGTGCAGGTGCACGAGCCGACGGTTGACGATGCCGTGACGATTTTGCGTGGGTTGGTCCCGGTGTATGAGGCCAGCCACGGAGTCTACGTGCGCGATGACGCCGTGGTCGCCGCCGCGCAGTTGAGTGCCCGCTACCTGGCCGGCCGCCAGTTGCCGGACAAGGCTGTGGACGTGCTGGACACCGCTTGTGCCCGGGTGCGGATCAGCCTGGTCACGGCGCCGGACGAACTGCAGCAGTTGCGCGCCGAACTGGCCGAGGGCACGCGCCAGCAACGTGCCGTGCGCAGGGATGCCGACGCGGGGTTGGCCATCGATGAACAGGTGCTGCAGCACCTCACCCGGAGACTGGAAGAAGTAGAAGTCGCACAGTTACAGCTTGAACAACGCTGGACCCACCAGCGCGAACTGGCCGAGAAGGTGCTCTCGCTGCGCCAGCAACTTGCCGACGCCGGTAACCTTGGCGAAAGCACTGAGGCTCTCGCTCCGCTCCTGGCCCAGAACCATCAGGCGTTGCAGGCCATACAGCACGAACAGCGATTGCTCAGCTTCGAAGTATGCCCACGGTTGGTGGCACAGGTTATCAGCGCCTGGACGGGTATTCCCCTGGAGCAGCTTGCCCGCGAACACAGCGCGAAGGTCCTGAACTTTGCGGATGATCTGCGTGGTCGCATCCTCGGCCAGGAAGGTGCCGTGCAGGTCCTGGACCGTTGCCTGCGGGCTGTCGCGGCCGGCGTGAACAAGCCTGATGCCCCCGTGGGGGTATTTCTGTTGGTGGGCCCCAGTGGTGTCGGCAAAACTGAAACAGCCCACGCCCTGGCCGACCTGTTGTATGGCGGCGAGCGCTTTGTCACCACGATCAACATGTCTGAATACCAGGAGAAACACTCACTGTCCCGGCTGATCGGCGCACCACCGGGTTATGTCGGTTACGGGGAGGGCGGGGTGCTGACTGAGGCGGTGCGGCAAAAGCCCTATTCAGTGGTGCTGCTCGATGAGGTGGAAAAGGCCGATCCGGATGTCCTGAACCTGTTTTACCAGGTGTTCGACAAAGGGGTAGCCAATGATGGAGAAAAACGTGAAATCGACTTTCGCAATACCCTGATCCTGATGACTTCCAACCTGGGCAGCGATCTTGTCACCGGGCTGTGCGCCGACAGTCAACGACCGGCTGTCGAAGTACTGCACGCCGCGATCCGGCCGGTACTGACAGCTCATTTCAAGCCGGCGCTGCTGGCCCGTATGCGAGTCGTGCCGTATTACCCGGTGGCAGGCGCGGTGCTGCACCAACTGATTGAACACAAACTTCAGCGCCTGGGCCAGCGTCTGCTTCAGCGCAAGCTCGCATTCAGTCACGCAGGGGATCTTGTCGCACACATGGCCGAGCACTGTAGCCACAGTGGGAGTGGCGCGCGGTTTGTCGACCAATGGATCGAGGAAAACCTGTTGCCGCAGGTGGTGGATCGCCTGCTGGATGCGATGGCCGTTGGCAAGTCCCTGCAGTTCGTCCATGCCAGGCTGGATGCCAACGGCACCGTAATCTGTGAGTTCAGCTGATGGCGGACAATCCGTTTACCCAGTTGCCAAGCCCGCTGGACTACGCCGCTGCCTTGTTGGGATGGTTTACCCGGTTGGGCATCAATAGTGACGAATCGACATTGGCCGATGACTTTGCGGCAGGCGCCGCGCAATTGAGCGGCTGCGAGCTTGGCCAGTTGTACTTGCTCGACCAGGCCACCGGCCGCCTCGAACTGGCTGCCCAGTATTTGCCGGGCCTGTCGCCGCCAGGGGCGGTTGTGAGCTCGGGCGCGGATTTTCGGAACGAGCAACTGTTGCAGTACGTGCTGCAACAGAACCGGGTGTTTAACCTCACCGAGGCAGGCAGCAGTGTGTATGACACGGGGTTTCTGCCAGCGGGCGCGGCGTCCTGGCAATCACTCCTGTGCGTGCCGTTACCGGGGCCGAGCAAGCAGGTATCCGGGATGGTGTTGTGTGCCAGCCTGCGAGCGACGGAGCTGGCTGGCTACGGTGCGTCCCTGGGCCAATTGGGCAGTTTTGTCTTGAGCCAGTTGGCCCTGTTGCGGCGAATGCGCCGGGCTCCCGGTGCGTTGAAGGTGGTTCGCAGCACCCGCAGCACCAGCGCCTACGGCTTGATCGGAAACAGCACGGCCATGGACGAGACGTGCCGCCTGATCGGCAAGGTGGTGCATAGCCCCTACACCGTGCTGCTCCGGGGCGAGACCGGCACCGGTAAAGAGGTGGTCGCCCGGGCCATTCATGCTGCCGGCCCGCGCAGCAGCAAGGCATTTGTGGTGCAAAACTGCGCAGCGTTTCCCGAAGGCTTGCTCGAAAGTGAGTTGTTCGGTTACCGCAAAGGCGCGTTCACCGGGGCCGAAAGAGACCATGCCGGCCTGTTTGACACCGCCCACGGCGGCACGCTGCTGCTCGACGAAATCGGTGATATGCCGCTGTCACTGCAGGCCAAGTTGTTGCGGGTCCTGCAGGAGGGCGAGATTCGGCCGTTGGGTGCCAACACGTCCCACAAGGTCGACGTGCGAATCGTCGCGGCGACCCACCGGGACCTCACCAGCATGGTGGCTGAAGGAAGCTTTCGCGAGGACCTTTATTACCGGCTGGCGCAGTTTCCTATCGAGTTGCCGGCGCTGCGCCAGCGGGACGGGGACGTGCTGCAACTGGCCCGGCATTTCGCCGACAAGGCCTGTGCACTGTTGGGGCGAGCCACGGTGGGCTGGTCGAGTGCGGCCCTGGATCAACTGTCCAGCCACCACTTTCCCGGCAACGTTCGTGAGCTCAAATGCATGGTGGAGCGGGCGGTGCTGCTGTGCGACGACGAGGTGATCCTGCCTGCGCATTTATCGCTGCCATCAACCCTGTCCGCGCCCGCTGTCGACGCAACGCTGCGCCAGCGCATGGAGCGAGTCGAGCGGGTAGTGCTGATCGACTGCCTGCGCAAGAACCGTGGCAATCGAACCCGCACCGCCCGTGAACTGGGCCTCGCCCGGCGCACGTTGTTGTACCGCCTTGCACGCCTGGACATTCCGTTTGGCGAAGTCCAGGGAGAGTGCTGAATGGCACACCCTTTCAATTCCGGGAGATACCTGATGCCTGTTAGTCAGTGGCAAGCCCTGGTGCTTGTGTTGTTTTTGCTGAGTGGCTGTAACACCAATCATGTCTTTGACGACGATGACTACCGTCCGCTGGGTGATCCACGGTCCACCGGTCGTGGCCTGTGAGCGCGGAGGAGTCCTGCCATGCAGCTAGTGTTTGAGGTGTGCCCTGCGGGGCCAGCAGAGTCCGCGCCGGCGCTGCGCAAAGTCTTTGACGGTGTGGGGGGCGTCATCGGCCGGGGGGGCGGTTGCGACTGGACCCTGCCTGACACCAGTCGCCAGGTTTCCGGTCGTCACGCGGTGATCAGTTATCGTGACGGCCGGTATTTCCTGACGGATATCAGCAGCAATGGAACCCGCCTGGCAGGCCGCAGTGAGCGTCTGCATGAGGGGCAGCAGCAACCGATAGATGACGGCGCGGTATTTCAGCTGGGGCCGCTGAGTATTCGCGCACGACTGGTCAGCCCACCGCTGGGACAGGGCCAGGACGGATTACACAGGCTGATTCCCGATGATGCATTCCTTGAGCTGGACCCACTGCGGGCACTGGCCAGCGAACTGCAGCGCGAGGACGGGTCGCAAGAGCTGGCGGCCCTGAACATGACCACCTACGAGACATTGCGCTGGACGGACCACGCGGCGGCGGACCGGGATCACCTGACGGTTCCCGAACTTGTGAAGCCTGCGCGCCAGGTTGCCCCAAGTCCGCAATCGCCCGTTCCAGGTCACGGCTCAGGGCCATTCTGGTTGGGGTTTGCGCAGGCACTCGGTATTGATCTGGGCGACCTCGATGAGTCGGCAAGAGAAGTCCTGGCGATCAAGGCCGCGAGCTTGCTCCGGCAAATGACTGAAGGGTTGCAACAGAGCCTGGGCACCCGTAACGAGCTCAGGCAAGAGCTGAAACTGGCACTCACCCAGACGCCGCTCCAAAGCCCCAACCCACTTAGAGACAGCGCAGACGCCAGTGCGGCCTTGGGGTCGCTGCTGGGTGTCGGGCAGCTGGGGCAGGTTTCCGCCGAGATGCTTGTCATGCGGGCGTACCGCGACATGCAGGCTCACGAGGTGGCCTTGCTGGCGGCCTGCCGCGCGGCAGTACGCGGCGCTCTGGCAGCCTTTGCGCCCGGCCATTTGCTGCTGTGCTTCGAGCGCCAGGCAAGGCCGCCGCTGATTCCCCGGTGTGGCGCCCGCTGGCGCGCGTACCAGCGCCATTACCAGGCACTGATCGAGGACGAGCACTTGAGCGAGCGCCTGCTGGGCAGCGACTTCGCCAAGGCGTACGAGGAACAGATTCGTCTGATCTCAACCCTTCACCGTTATCCAGGATGATCTTCATGTCCCGAGTCACCGTTGCATTGTTGTGCGCTGTAATGGGTTTGCTGGGTGGTTGCTCCCTGTCGCCCTTTTCGAAGTTGACCAAGCTGGACCTGACACTGACCGCCAGCGAACGGGTCAACCCTGATCTCCATGGTCGCCCGTCGCCGATCGTGGTGCACCTGATGGAGCTTCGACACGCCGTGGCTTTTGAAAATGCGGACTTTTTCAGCCTTTATGCTCATGCCGAGCACACGTTGCCCAAGGACCTGGTGAACCTCGAAGAGCTGGAGTTGCGCCCCGGCGATCACTCCACGCTCAAACTCAGTCTCGAGCCAGGCAGTCGTTATGTCGGCGTGCTGGCGGCGTACCGTGATTTGCCTCACTCGCAATGGCGCTATGTGTTGCCGGTGACCGCGCAGCGATTGACCGGCGCTGAACTGATCCTTGATCAGGCCGGCATTCGGTTGGTCAACCCGCAACCCGCGAAGGTGGGCGACTGACATGTACAGCCAAAAAGTCATCTGGCAGGAAGGCATGTTGCTGCGCCCTCAGCATTTCCAGCAAAACGATCGGTACCACGATCAGCAACTCACGCGCCGCACCCAGCTGTTGTGCCGTCACGCCTGGGGCTTCCTGGCCCTGGAAATCGATGTGCAATACCTCAATATGGGCAAGGTCGTTATCAGCCAGGCCAGCGGCATATTGCCGGATGGCAGCCTGTTCGAGCTGGGCGGCGCGATGGAGTCGCTGGTGCTGGAGGTTCCGGTAAATACCGGGAAGCAGTCGATCTACCTGGCCTTGCCGCTGGCCACAGGTAACTGTGTTGAAGCCCGTCGACCCGAGCAGATTGATGTGTTGGCGCGCTACAAGACTCTTGCGGTAGACGTCAGCGACTCCAACGCCGGGGAAGAAGCTCGTCGTCAGGTCAATTGCGGGCAGCTGGATTTTCGCCTGTTGCTGGGGGAGCAACACAGCGACCCGCATTACGTGAAGCTCAAGGTTGCCCAGGTGCTCAGTTGCACCGAGGAGGGCGTCAGCCTGGACCCCGATTTTATCCCGAGCTTCATTCACCTGCATGGTTCCGGCTACCTGCTGTCTTGCCTCAAGGAAGTGATCAGCCTGCTCGCTTACCGGGGGGATGCCATCGCCGAGCGGATTCGCGCCAACGGTACCGCCGCCGGCGCGGAGGTTGGCGACTTCCTGATGTTGCAATTGATCAATCGCACCGAACTGGTCTTGCGTCACTACCTGGGCCTGAGCCAGGTCAGCCCTGAAACGCTGTATCGAACATTGCTGTCGATCCTGGGTGAACTCGCGACGTTTGCCAGCGACAGCAAGCGTGCGCACTTCGAGGGGCATTACCGGCACAGCGACCAGGGCGCCAGCTTTCGTGGATTGATGGAGCCGATTCGCAGCCTGCTGTCGATGGTGCTTGAGCAGCATGCCATTGAGCTGGCGCTGCAGCCTCGCCAGTACGGGGTGCTGGTGTGCCCGGTGAGCGATCTCAACCTGCTGGGTTCGGCGACCTTCATTCTGGCCGCCAGCGCCCATTGTGACGCCGAGGAGCTTCGACACCGGCTTCCGGCGCACCTCAAGGTCGGCCCCGTGGAGCGGATTCGCGAGTTGGTCAACCTGCAGTTGGCGGGCATCAAGGTCAAGCCGCTGCCGGTGGCTCCCCGGCAGATACCGTTTCATGCCGCCAACACCTATTTCATCCTTGAACTCGGTGCCCGGGACATTGAGCAGTTGAAGCAGTCGGGAGGATTTGCCTTCCACGTCAGCGGTGAATTTGCCGAACTGGAACTGAAATTCTGGGCCATCAGGAACTGAGACCATGGACAGGGAATACCCGCAGGACGAGAAAACCGTCCTGCTTGATCGACAGGGACGCGGACCGGCGCAGGGACCGATGACCGACTTCGCATCGCCGCCGCGTTTCGAACAACTGGAAGACCGGATGATCTACGCGGCCCGCTTGCAGGGCGCGGAGCATTTCGACATTGGCCTGAACAGTTTGGTGGCGCCTGCCTGGGAGCTGTTGTCCGAGGTGGTCCGCCTCAAGCGCAGTACCGCCGAGGAAAGCCTGCGCGCCCTGAATGAACGACTCTCGGCTGCAGTCACGCTGTTCGAGACGCGGGCCCGGCATGACGGGGCCCAGGCCAGCGAGGTCATGGCGGCGCGGTATGTGCTGTGCAGCGTGATCGACGAGGCAGTGGTCACCACCTCATGGGGCAGCCAGAGCGATTGGTCGAAGATGAGCCTGCTGAGCAGTTTTCACAACGAAACCTTCGGCGGCGAGAAGTTTTTCCAGTTGCTTGAGCGCATGTCGAGGGACCCCTTCAAGCACCTGGCGATGCTGGAGTTGATGTACCTGTGCCTGTCCCTCGGGTTTGAGGGCAAGTACCGGGTCATGGAGCGTGGGTTGTTGCAGCTTGAACAGGTTCGGGACGCGCTGTATCGGCAGATCCGGCATGTGCGGGGTGATACGCCTGCGGCGTGCGCGCCGTCGCCCAGGCCGGAACAGCCGCGCCGGAAACGGCTGAGGGTCGTGTCGCTCACCTGGATTGCAGTGTTTGTCGCCGCCAGCCTGTTGAGCCTGTATGCAGGATTTGCCTGGGTGCTGGGCCAGCAGCGTGAAGCGATGTTGCAACCGTATCAACTCGTGGCGCCGGATATGTTCCGGGCGCCGCTCTAACGCAGGGAGCAACGCATGAACGCATTCTTCAGGAGCGCGGGCGCCGTGCTGGGCAGGGTTTGGGTCTGGAGCCTGCTGCTGGTGCTCGCGGTCGCAATGACCGTGTGGTTCTTCGGGCCACTGCTGGCTGTCGACGACTATCGATTCTGGCAAGCGGCGGCATCGCGCTTGCTGACAATCAGCGGGCTGTTTTTGTTGTGGGGCCTGGCGATGGTGTATGCCAATTGGCGCAGTATGGCCCGGCAATCAACCGTCGATGACGGCGAGCCACGCCCGCGCAAAGGCCAGATTGAAAACGAGCAGCGGCACCTGCGCGGTCGCTTCAAGGACGCTTTGTACACCCTGAAACACTCCCGGATTTATGGTGAACGCAGCCCGCGTTGGCGTAATGCATTGCCCTGGTATTTGCTGATCGGCAAGGAAGGCAGTGGCAAGTCCCGGATGTTGGCCGCCAGTGGCTTGCAGTTGCTCCAGGATCAGGGCGCGTCGGTAGCGACGCAGGGCGGTGCCACGCGGGACTGTGACTGGCATTTCGCCGAGGACGGCGTGTTGCTCGACGTCGCCGGCCGCTACCTTACCCAGCCTGACAGCCAGGTGGATGGCGCGGGTTGGTCGACGCTGCTGGAGCTGCTCAAGGTGCGGCGCCGGACACGCCCGCTCAACGGTGTGGTGGTGGCGCTGTCCACGGACACATTGCTCCATGGCAGCGAGCGTCAGCTGGAGAATGAGGCGCGGGCAGTCCAGAGTCGGTTGCTGGAGATCCGCCAGACGTTGCATGTGGAGGTGCCGGTCTACCTGGTGGTGACCCAGGCCGACCACCTGCCGGGGTTTGCGGAGTTCTTCGAGCGGCCGTTGGGCGAAGGCAGTGATGCGGTGTTGGGCGAATCTATCGTCCCAGGCAAAGCGGGTATTGGCATTGCCCAGGTACGACAGGCGTTTGAAGCACTGCTGCAGCGCTTGAGCGGTGAGCTTGTGCAGCGCCTGCACCAGGAACGCAACAGTGATCTGCGCGGACGGATGCTCGACTTCCCCCATCAGGCGGCCCGGATTGGCGAGCGCCTGAGCCTCTATATCGACGTTGCTTTTTGCGGCCCGCGTTATCAGCACACCAACGGCTTTCGTGGTTTCTACTTGACCAGCGCCGACGGTGGCCCACAGGCACTTGAACCACGTGCGTACTTTATCCAGGGCTTGTTCAGCCGGGTGATTCTGGCGCAAGCCGACCTGGCGGACCTCGATAGCCAGGAGCGCCGTCGAATCCGCCGGCACCAGGGGGGGCTGGCCCTGGGCGCGCTAGTGGTCGTCGTGGCGGCGGGCTTGCTGTGGACCCACAGTTACTCCTCCAATCATCAACGTCTGGAGCAACTGCAGGCGCTGGCACGACAGCCCGCACCCGTGCAGCCTGGGTCAGACGCTACCCAGGCACTCCTGCCGCTGCTGGACAGCCGCCTGGCGGCCACGCGGATTTTCCCCTTGCCGGGTGAAGCCCGGCTGGTTGAGCGGATGGGGTTGTATCAGGGCAGTATCAGCCGTCCAGTGCTGGAGCAGGCCTACGAGCGTGCCTTGGGGCGGCTGTTGCTGTCCCAGGTCAGCGAGATGCTGCAGGAACAGGTTCGCGGCAGCCTGGAAGATCGTGAACGGCTGCTGGATAACCTCCGGGCGTACCTGATGCTCAACCTGCGGGAGCGTCGGGATGTCGGCTGGCTGCGTGAGCGGGTGGCGGGGCATTGGTCTGTACGGTTTGCCGGTGAGCCCTCCGTGCAAAACCGGTTGAATGAACATTTCGCGCGCTTGCTTGAGCAGCCGTTCGTGCAGCCGCTCGATGACGAGCTGGTGGCCCGCGCGCGCCACGTGTTGCGCGGCGAATCGCTGGTTGACGTGGTGTACCGGGTGCTGCGCGAACAAGCTCGCGGCCTTGAACCGTTGCGCCTTGCACACGGGCGGGTGTTTGACGGGGGCGAGCGTTCCATTCCGGGGTTTTATACCCGCACGTACCAGCGGCATTTTGAAGCGCAGGGCGCGCGGCTGGTGAATACCATCGTCCAGGACAACTGGGTGCTGGGAGAGGGCGCCGACCTGAGCGCCATGGATTTGCAACGGTTGATGGTGGAGCTTGAACGACGCTACTTCAGCGAGTATGCCGATGCCTGGAGCGAGGCGCTTGGGCAGGTTGGCCTGCGTGAAACTGAAAACTCCAGGCAAGCCGTCGAGCAGCTCGCCAGCTTGACGTCGGCCCAGTCGCCGTTGTTGCAGTTGTTGCAGCAGGTTCGTGACCACACGCGCCTGCCGTCGGCCAGTGAGCGCCTCGACGAGCTGGCTGCCAAGCTGCCTGGGCCAGCGGCAGAGCGGTTGCCGACCGCCGCCGGGCTGGTCAATGCCTTGCCCGACAGCGCACGGCGAGCCATGCAGCGCCGCTTCGAGCCCTTGCACCAGTTGCTGGACAGCCAAGAGAACCCGGGGGCCGAGTTGACCGGCGTGTTACAGGCGCTCAACGACTTGCACCTGCAGTTGGCGAGCTTGAATCGCGAAGGCGCGCCGGAGCCGGTCGCGTTCGAGATGGTCAAGCGGCGGATCCAGGGGCAACAGGATGCGCTGAGTAACCTGCGCAACGTGGCCGCTCGTTTGCCGCTGCCGCTGGCGGGCTGGTTCGAAAGCCTGGCCGACGAGCATTGGCGCCGCCTGCTCGACCAGGCCTATCGGCATGTGAACCAGCGTTATCAGAGCGAGGTATATGGTTTCTACAGCAGGGCGATCAAGCTGCGTTTCCCGTTCAATGCCCACGCCAGCAGCGACGTTTCCCTCAACGACTTCCAGGAGTTTTTCAAGCCTGAGGGGATCATGGCGCGATTCTTTGACAGCTATCTGAAGCCTTTCGTCAGCGGTGATTCCGGGCGCTACAGGCTGCGTAGCCTGGATGGGCGCAGCTTGCCGATGTCTCGGGCGTTGCTCGACCAGCAGGCGAAGGTGCAGGTGATCAGGCGCGGTTTTTTTGCGGATGAGCCGGGGGACTTGCAGGTTCGTTTCACGCTCGCACCCTATAGCCTGGACCCGTCGGTGAGTCGCGCGGTCTTGCGTTTGGGTGGCCAGCAGATGGAGTACCGGCACGGGCCGATTGTCCCCATGGCGATGCAATGGCCAGCCGAGGCTGAGAATGGTCGCAGCAGCCTGGTACTGGAGCGTGGCAGCGAGCGGGCGCTGGGGCTCGAAAAAAATACCGGGGCCTGGTCCCTGTTTCGCTTGTTCGACTTGATGCAGAGCGAACCCTCCAGCGGGCAGGATGAGCTGATCCTCAAGGCTGACCTGGCAGGCTTGCGCGCCAACTACCTGCTGACCAGCCGACGCACACCCAATCCATTCCAGATGGCGCAGTGGCGAACTTTTCGCCTGCCGGAGCAGTTGTGAGCCAACCTCGCGACCGCTGGCACAGCGCCGGTCGCACAGACCGTGGAAAGGTCCGTTTACGCAACGAGGATGCCTTTCTCGATTGCCCCGGGACGGGCTGCTGGGCCGTGGCGGACGGGATGGGCGGGCATCAGGCGGGGGATATCGCCAGCCAGTTGGTGGTCGATGGCCTGGCGTCATTGCCCGGCCAGGGCAGCCTGGATGAACGCGTCGAGGCGACCCGTCGTTGCCTGCAATGGCTCAACCGGCGGCTGGGCGATGAATTGACGCTGGCCTCCCATGGCGCCGAGGCCACCATGGGAAGCACGGTCGTGGCGTTGTTGCTTCAGGGCGATCGCGCTGCGTGTGTCTGGGCCGGTGACAGTCGTTGCTATCTGTGGCGCGGGCAGACGCTGTACCAGCTGTCGCGAGACCATTCGCTGTGTGAGCAATTGATTGACCAGCAGGTGAGCCCGGAACAGGCCAGGGCCCATCCAGACGCACGGGCCTTGACCCGGGCCATCGGCTCGCGGGCACCACTGAGCCCGCAGGTCCTGGAACTCGGTACCTTGGCAGGGGATGTGTTTCTGTTGTGCAGCGACGGCCTGTACCAGGCGCTTAGCCACTCTGAGTTGGGCCAGGCCTTGAGCCAGGGAAACCCGCAACGTGTCCTGGACCAGCTGTTTGCAGGTGTCTTGCGCGGCACGGCCGGCGACAACCTGACCGCTGTGGTGGTGCAGTCATACGCGACCTGACCCACTTTGCCTTTGCCAAGGCCCCGGTAAACCCACCGCGCGACGGAGCCCCCGAGTTGCTGGCCGGGCGATACCTGATCGAGCGCGTGTTGGGCGCAGGCGGCATGGGCGTGGTCTATCGTGCGCGGGACCTGCTGCACGAACAGTTTGGCGAACCCTGTTCCAGTGTCGCGATCAAGGTGTTGGGCGAAGCCATCCGCGAGTCTGCGGATGCCCACGTGTTGCTGTACAACGAGTTTGCCCTGACCCGCAGCCTGCGGCATGAGCAGGTGGTGCGTGTGTATTCATTTGAAGTGGATGCTCCCGGCCAGATCGCATTCTTTACCATGGAACTGCTCCAGGGCATGACTCTGGACCGGTTGCTGCTGGAGTGCCCCGGCGGTTTACCCTGGCAAGCGCTGCAAGGCATCGCCATGCAATTGCTCGACGCGTTGCGCCATAGCCATCAGCAGGGTGTGCTGCACGGGGATGTGAAACCCGCCAATGTCATGGTGGGAGACGGCGGGTTGCGCTTGTTCGATTTCGGTCTGGGCGAGGCTTGCGGGCAGGCCCGGGCGGGTTCTCCAGGCTTGAGTCGCAGCCGCTTCAATGCCTGGACGCCCGCGTACGCCGCGCCGGAGTTGCTGGCTGGCGGAGCACTGTCGGCCAGCGCCGACCTGTATGCAGTGGCCTGTGTGTTGTACGAATTGGCACAAGGCCGGCGCCACGCCAGTGACAGGCCGGCCCGGCCCAGGCAACTGCCTCGTCATTGCTGGCCTGTATTGCGTACGGCGTTGACGGCTGACCCTGAACGCAGGGCCGTTACCCTTGATGAATTACGCGCGGTGCTCGCTGATCGCAGGAAGGGCCTGGGCCGCTGGTTCTAGACGGGCAAGTCGTGCAGCTGGCAATACTCGAACCAACTCAGGCCTGCCATTTGCGCCACCTCCTTGTGCACCTCAAGGCGTTGCGCCTCGAACTCCGCCGGGGAATGCGCCGTCAATTTCAGCGTCAGTTCCCAGGCAAACAAGCCCTGTTGCTCCGCTTCTGCCTCGAAGGCTTCATGCAGGCGCTCGGCGCGGTACTGCTCCATGGTTTCCCCTTTGGCCTGGGCCGCCAGGGGGTTCAATGTATTCAGTTCCGCGGCCAGGGCCGGGTGTTCACTCAAGAATCGGTCCAGGGCTAGCTGGTGGTTTTCGCCGGGTTGGGACAAAGGTTTACTCCACGGTAAGAGAGACGGTCAGTGTGGCTTGGACATTAAAAAAGCCGCCATGGCTGCATAGGCGGGCAAGGTCACCCCATCATTGGCGGCGTTGCCGGCCACCGGGTGGGAGGCATAGCGAACAATCACCATTTCGGCCTTGGGGTCGATGTAGATGCTCTGGCCATGCACCCCGCGGGCCATGAAGGCGCCGTCGGGATTGTGGGTTACCCACCACATGTTGCGATAGCTCCAGCCCTTCAATTGAGCGTAGCCGGCCTGGGCGAACGCCTGCTTGTCGCCGCCCTGGCGAATATCCGTCACCACGTTTTCGGGCACGATCTGCTGGCCATTGAAGCGCCCGCCGTTGCGCAGCATCTCGGCAAACCGGGCCAGGTCCCGCAGCCCGGTGTTCAGGCCGCCACCGGCGAAGGGTGTGCCGATGGAGTCGACGGTGAAGTAGGCGTCCTGTTCGGCGCCAAGCCGACTCCAGATGCGTTCGCTGAGCAGTTGCGCGACATTGCGTCCGGTCGCGCGGGCAATCACCCAGCCGAGTACGTCGGTATTGACGGTCTTGTAGCCGAAGGCACGCCCGTGTTCGCCACGCTGCTTAACCGTTTGCAGGAACTCGTAGTAGCTGCGCGGCCCGGTGTAGTCCTTGGGTTTGGGCAGCGGGTTGCCGGCCTGGGCGTGGGCCCAGACTTCGGCGTTGGGGTCGGCATAATCTTCGCTGTAGTCCAGGGCGGTGGTCATGTCCAGCACCTGGCGCAAGGTGGCGCTGCCAAAGGCCGAGCGGCCGAGTTCGGGCACGTAGTCGACGATCTTTTTCTGTGGGTCCAGGGTGCCATCGGCCACCAGCATCGCGCCCAGGGTACCGATCACCGATTTGGTGACTGACATGGCCGCGTGTTGCCCATCCTCCTTGAGCACCCCGAAATAACGCTCATAAACCACCGTGCCTCGATGCATCACCACGATGCCATCGGTGTAGGTGGCGTCCAGGGCCTGGCGCCAGGTCAGCGGCTGGGCTGCACCCACTGGCTGCACGGGGATTGCATCGAGTGCCGGGTCGAGTTTGCGTGGCAATGCCAGCGGTGCGCCGAGCCCGCGGGAGACGTTCACCGTGGGCATCAATTGGCGAAAGTTGGCGACACTCCAGCGCATCGCCGGGAAGCGGAAATAGCTGCCGTCTTCAAAGCGTACGGTGCGGTCGGCCGGCGGCGGTGCGCCGACCATCCATTGCAGCCTGGCCGGGTCGCTGGCCTGGGCATCGGCGAAGGTCGGGGTGGCGGCGCCGGCCAACGGGCTGGTCAGCCCCAGCAGCGCACAGGCCATGAGGGGAGTGAATCGCAGCATCAGTCGAGTCCGTTCGAGGGGTGCGTCGTTTTTTACGACAACCAGTGCGCCAAAGGATGGGCCAACCCGAGCCAATCGACAAGCAGCAAGCCCCTGCGGTGATTCTGAATAAATGCGCCAGGGGCGGCAAAAGCCTTTCGCTTGCGGTGTCAGGGCGTGTAGCGTTACCCCGTGATAAGGCGACAGCCAGGTGTTATTTTGCGACCCTGGCATCAGGGACCGAGGAACAGGTGATGGCGCAAACGCTGTTCAAGCTTTTCTTCACCCAGCGGCTGGCGGCCCTCGCCAGTACCGAGTCGTTGCGGGCCATACGCGAGGGGCTGTTGTGGATCCTGCCGTGCCTGCTGGTATCGGCCGGTTTCCTGATCCTGTCCGAATGCGCCCGAGTGCTGGGTTTCGACCCTCAGGTGGTGGCCTTCCTGGCGGGGTTGCACAACCAGATCAGCTCGGTGATCCCGCTGCTGGTGGCAGCCTCCATCGGTTACATGCTCGCTATCCAGCACCGCCTGCCGCAACTCCCGGTAGCGTTCCTGTGCCTGGCCCATGTAGTGATTGCCACGTTTGTGCTGCGGGATTTTCCCCGAGCCTCGGCGACCTTCGTGTTGTTCATCGCCATCGCCTCACCGCTGATCAATGTGCCCGCCATCGCCTGGCTGCATCGGCGTCGCTGGACGCGGTTGATCAACGAAGACCTGGTGGGGCACAACCTCAAGGGCACCCTCAATATGGTGGTGCCGGGGGCAATCACGGCGCTCGGGCTGGTGCTCGTGCTGTCGTTGCTGTTGCAGATTCCGCAGGTGGCACAGCTTCAGGGGCCGCAGGTGCTCGATGCACTGGAGACGCCCTATGGCAGCGGCCTGTTTGTGACCCTGATGAATTCGCTGCTGTGGTTTTTCGGGATCCATGGGGTCTACGCCATGCAGCCGTTTTTTGATGTGCTGGACCAGGCGGTCGGGCTCAATAATGCGGCGGCGGCCGCGGGCGAGCCGGTCAAATATCTACTGAATGGCGGCTTGCTGGGCAGTTTCGCGTTTATCGGCGGTTCGGGTGGTGCCCTGTGCCTGCTGCTGGCGATCCTGCTGTTTTCCAAAAGCCGGTCCATGCGATTGGTGGCGATGGCGAGCCTGCCGTTGTCGTTGTTCAATGTCAGTGAAGTGCTGTTGTTTGGTTTGCCGATCATTCTTAACCCGCGGCTGTTCATTCCCTTTCTGGTGGTGCCGGCGTTCAACGTGATACTGGCGTTGATGGTGGTGCAGATTGGCTGGGTGTCGCCTGCGGTGGTGAGTGTGCCGTTTACTGCACCGGTGTTGCTCAACGCCTATTTAAGCACCCACGGTGACCTCGCGGCGGTGTTGCTGCAGGTGGTGTTGCTGGGGGTTGGCACGCTAATCTATGCGCCCTATGTGCGCGCGATCAACCGCCAGGCCTCGGAGGGCGGCACGGTGTATTTGAAGTCGCTGGACATGACCTTTCGCGGCCTGGAAGAAAAAGGCCGCTTGCTGGAGCTGGACCCGGTGATGGCGTCCCACAAGGCCCAGGCGCGCCAGGTCAGCGAGTTGAGCCATATCCAGCAGATCAGCGACTACGAGTTCTACCTCGAATTCCAGCCGCAGATTTCCACCCGGACCGGGCTATGCACCGGTTGCGAAGCGTTGATGCGGGCCCGGGACGCCGAAGGTACGGTGCATTCACCCTGGGAGTTCCTGCAATGGCTGGCCCATGCCAGGTTGATGCCCGACGTGGATGTGTGGGTGGCATCCCAGGCTGTGCGCCAGTACCAGAAGTGGCAGAAGGTCGGGTTTACGTTGCCGATGACGATCAATATCTCCAGCGCCACGCTGACTACCCCGGCGTATGGTGATCGGCTGGTGGAGATACTGGCCCAGGCCCACGGGCAGGTTTCGGTGGAGATCACCGAGGATGCGCTGGTGGGCGATATCCAGGGCACGCGGCAGATGATCGAGAAGCTCCAGGCGATTGGTGCCAAGGTGTATATCGACGACTTCGGCACCGGATTTTCAGCGCTGAGTTACCTGCACCAGTTCCCCGTGGATTTCATCAAGATCGATCGCAGTTTCGTGGTCGCCCAGCATGATCCAAAGGGCGCCCAGGTGTTGACCGGGATGCTGCGGTTCTGTGAGGCGTTGAACCTCGGCGTGGTGGTGGAGGGCGTGGAAACCGCCGAGCAACTGGCGTTTTTGCAGTCGGGCTCGGAGCTGATCATCCAGGGCTGGTACTTCAGCAAGGCGCTGCCGGGCGATGAACTGGAGCGGTTCGTGCGCGGGCGGTATACCCAGATGCAATCTAACGCTCCAGAACCCCTCTGAAGGTTGCGCTCAACGCCCGCAATGTCTCGCGGGAGCGGCCGTCGCTGATGCGGCTATGCAGCACGATTTCACTGACGGGCAATGCCGGTAATCCGTACTGTTCGCTGACGTCCACGGCGCCCGCCGGCGCCACTCGCCGGGCCAGCGCCGCCACACCCAGGCCGGCGCTGACTGCCGCACCTACCGCCATTACGCCGCCGCCGACAAACACTTCGGTCCAGTCAATCCGCGCCTCATCCAGCGCGCGCACCGCCAGGTGTCGCACGCCGCAGGGCGAGGCCATGGTTGCCATGCGCAGGGGCGTGCCGGGCGTGTGCTGCCAGGTAGGCGCGGCGAACCAGCCAAAGCGCTCCACCACCAATACCTCACCGTCCTGGCGATCGCCTTCGTTGCGCACGATCACCGCGTCCAGTTCGTTGCGGTCGAACGCCGCCACCAGGTCGCGGGACGAAGCGATCCGCACCTCCAGGATCACCAGCGGGTCATAGGCAGCCAGGCGGCTGAGCCACAGTGGCAGGTCCGGCCCGGCCACGTGGTCGCTGATGCCGATCACCAACCGTCGCGGGGCGCCATTGCCCATGTCACCCAACGCCCGTTCGTGGGCATTGAGCAATGCGCGGGCGGCGACGATGAACTGCTCGCCCTGGGGCGACAGCCGCACATGCCGCGGTGTGCGCACCAGCAGGCGATAACCGAGGCGTTCTTCCAGGCGCTTGAGCTTGAGGCTGATGGCTGCCTGCGAGGTGTCCAGTGCCTGGGCCGCGCGGGTGAAACTGGCGAAATCGGCGACCAGGACAAAGGCATGCACGGTGTCGATATCCAGCGGCTTGAGTGCGTCGGTCATTTCAGTTCCTTATCACACCTATATCTGGTGATATCTTGCTGAAATCATGGGCGCTGCGCAAGCTGGGCACTCATCTGAACAGGAGCGCCATGATGTTTGCCAAACAGTATTCACACCGCTTGCCAGCCGATTACGACATGGGTGTCATCCGTGAGCGGGCCGCTCGCCTGGGGCCGTTGTGGGATCATGCCGAGGGTTTGCTGTTCAAGGCGTTTATCGCCCAGGAGCGAGGGCAGGGGCCGGGGGTGGGTAACCTGTATTCGTCGGTTTATCTGTGGTCGGATCCTTTGCAGGCTGCGGATTTCTTGCTCGGCGAGCGCTTCCAGAAGGTCCTCGACAGTTTTGGCCAGCCGCACATTGAGTCCTGGTTACCGTTGGATGTGCAGCGAGGTCCGGCGCAAGACGCCTTGAGCCTGTATCGGGAGGAGTGGGCGCTGGCGCCGGGGGCGGACCGCGGGCAAATCCTCGCCGCAGAAAAGGCCCGCAACCAGCAGCTCGCGGACAGCAGCGATAACTTCGCGGTGTTTCTGGCGCTGGATGTGCAGGCGTGGAAGCTGGTGCGAATTACCTTGTCGGCCAAGGTGCTGGATGTGAACCATCCGGGCAATGGCTACGAGGTGTTCTACCTGGCGCGGCCCGGGGTGTGAATGCCGGTAGCCGCCGATGCGTCGGCGGCTACCTGTACCGTCAGGAATTGAGACGCGCCTGAGGCTGGCTCAGCTTGCGCTCGGCCACGGCGCCGAACACCAGGCCCAGGGTGGTCCACAGCACCAGTTGAATCCCCAGGGAAGCCACGCGGAATTTCCACAGCAACACTGCCGAGAACTGTTCCGGCACTTCGTTGATGGTCGGGAACAAGCTGCCGGCCACCGACACGATCACGATGTACAGCGCCACACCGAGAATCGCGCCTGCCCATAGGCCACGGCTGGCAATCAGCTTGCGCGCCGCGTTGATCGCAATCACCGCAGCCGCCACCGACACCAGCAGCATCAGGAAGAACAGCTTGGTGCGTTGCGCGATGGTGGCCGGGTCGCCCACCGATGGCGGGTTGGCCGGATACTTCAGCCCCGGCACCACGATGATCGTCACAAACGCCGCCAATGCCAGCAGCGCTGCCAAGCCACGGGGGCCGACCTTGCCGATGCGGCCCAGGGAGTAGGCGAACACCAAGGCGAAAATGCCACCCAGGGAGACGCTGTACAGCACCACGCCGGTGAACAAGCCGAAGGTACTTTGTACTTCGCGGCTCACCAGTTCTTCTTCCGGCGCGTCGCCGTGAATCTGTGCCATCTGATCTTCGAAGGCGATGGCCTTGTCGATCTGCGGCTCACCAAAGGTCTTGGCGAAGCCGAAGGCCAGGATGCCGGCGAGCAGGCCCACCAGCATCCCGCGAACGAGTAAATGCCCTGTCATGTCGTCACGCTCCAATCAATGGCAGGGGAAACCCAGCAGGTGGCGACCGTCATGCACAAACTCATGCACGTACATGCCTTTGAACACGGCCGTCGCGCCTTGCTCGGCGCCGACGAAGTAAATCGCGAGCAACAGCAGCAGGCCGCCGAAGATCGCCCAGGGCAGGATTTCGCCCAGGGGAATGGACGGTATTGAAACGTCGGAGCCAGTTGCAGCGGTATAAGCCATGAGAACCTCCAGGGATGACGCGTCCCGAAATGGATAGCGAGTTGGCTGAAACAGGGTCTGGCTTACGGCTAAAAGGCCGAATACAGTGGCGCGACCGCGCCGGCATTGAACCGGCTTCCTGTTGCAGAATAGTTGAAACATGTTGAAACAACTTCGCAAGTCTACGCTGACTGCACCTTAAAACCAGAGCGATTTGTCATGCAGGCCACCCGTTTGACCCTTGTTGCCCACGCCAGCACCCGTGCCCAGAAACAGGCACGCTTTGCGCTGGATGAGTCGGTGGAGATGGACTGGCAGCAGGCGGCGCTTTCCCAGGGGCAACGCTTCAAGCGTGCACCCCTGGTGCTGTGCGGCCCGGAGGCGCGGACCCGGCAGACGGCGGCGCTGTTTGCCGACGATGCTTTGGTTGAAACAGCCCTGCGCGATTGTGATTTTGGCCGCTGGCAAGGGTTGGCGATCGAGGAGGTTCAGCAGGCCGAACCCGAAGCGCTTCAGGCCTGGTTGACCGACAGCACCTCGGCGCCCCACGGCGGCGAGTCGGTAGTGCAACTGTGTGAGCGGATAGGACAGTGGTTGCAGTCCCTCGAGCAATCCCCGGGGCATGTCGTGGCGGTGACGCATCCATTTGTGATCCGCGCAGCGCTGCTGCATGTCATGCAATGCCCACCCGCCATGTTCAACCTGATCGACGTGGAACCGCTGTCATCCACCGAGTTGCGATTCAATGGGCGTTGGCGCCTGCGCCTGGAAACTCACGCCTGACGTCCCGAACATGGCAAAATCCGTTCCCCGCACCGAGACCACCCATGAAGACTTTCCCATGAAACGCATCCTGATCATCGGCATTGGCGCCGGCAACCCTGACTACATCACGATGCAGGCGGTCAAGGCGCTCAACCGCACCGACGTGTTTTTCCTGATGGACAAGGGCCAGAGCAAGGACAAGCTGATCGACCTGCGCCGGGAAATCTGCGAGACCTACATCACCGATCACGCCTACCGCTTTGTCGAGGCCGATTGTCCCGAGCGGGTGCGTGGCGATATCGACTACACCACCGCCGTGAAGGACCTGAACCGCGACAAGCAGCAGACCTTCGAACGGATGATCAATGAAGAAATGGCCGACGGCGAAGTGGGCGCATTCCTGGCCTGGGGCGACCCCGCACTGTACGACAGCACCATTCGTATCCTGCAGGCGATCCTCGCCAGCGGCAGCTGCGAATTCGAATTTGAAGTGATCCCCGGGATCACCAGCGTCCAGGCGTTGGCGGCGCAGCACAAAGTGCCGCTGAACCGCATCGGTCGCTCCATCGAAATCACCACCGGGCGCCGGTTGGCGGCGGGGCAGGCGAGTGATGCCGACACCCTGGTTGTCATGCTCGATGCCGAAGATTCCTACCGCACCGTGGCCGATCAGGACCTGGATATCTACTGGGGCGCCTACCTGGGCACACCGGATGAAATCCTGATCAGCGGCAAAGTGGCCGAGGTTGCCGAAGAGATTGAACGTGTGCGCAAGGCGGCGCGCCAGGCCAATGGCTGGATCATGGATACCTATTTGTTGCGCAAACCCTAGAGGTTGATGCTCATGCTCAAACTGATTGCCCTGACAGTGGCGCTGTTTACCGGCGCCGCACAGG
This sequence comes from Pseudomonas sp. D8002, assembly GCF_013385695.1. Classification (NCBI taxonomy): domain Bacteria; kingdom Pseudomonadati; phylum Pseudomonadota; class Gammaproteobacteria; order Pseudomonadales; family Pseudomonadaceae; genus Pseudomonas; species Pseudomonas sp. D8002. The sequence goes on along the minus strand of NZ_JACAPM010000020.1, from coordinate 76,382 downwards.
CCGAAGACGTATTGCACACCGACCTGCCGCTGCCTTACCTGGAGCAGACCCAAAGTGATGCACGCAACGAGCCGCTGGTGATCTTCCTGCACGGTTATGGCAGTGACGAGGCCGACCTGTTCGGGCTCAAGGACCGCTTGCCGTCGACCTGGACCTACCTGTCTGCACGGGCACCGATGCCGGTGGAGGGCGGTGGTTATCGATGGTTTCGCAAGAAGCCGGGCGATGGCGATTTTGATGGCGAGACCGCCGACCTGCAGAGCAGCGCCAAGCTGATCGAAGCCTTCGTCGCCCAGGCCACCACCAAGTACCACACCCAACCTGAGCGGGTGTTTCTGGTGGGGTTCAGCCAGGGTGCGATCATGTCGTACGAAGTCGGGTTAAGACATCCCGAAACCCTGCGCGGGATTTCGGCGTTGAGCGGCAGCCTGCTGCCGGTACTCAAGGCCGAACTCAAGCCGGATGCGCGACTGGGCAAGCTGGCGATTTTCATCGGTCACGGGACGCTGGACCAGGCGCTGCCGTACTACTCGGCAACGCGGGCCAACGAGGTATTGCAGGGGATTGGCCTCACCCCGGAATTCCACGGCTACCCGGGGATGATTCATACCGTCGGTGAGGCGGAGTTGCTGGACTTGAAGCAGTGGCTGGAAAAGAGCCTGCACTGAGTCCGACGATGTGGACGCGGTCAAAATGTGGGAGCGGGCTTGCTCGCGAAAGCGGTGGGTCAGTTAATACATGTGTTGACTGAAACACCGCTTTCGCGAGCAAGCCCGCTCCCACATTGGATTTTCACTGCCAGATAAAACCGGTTATTTACCGCCGATAATCTGCTTCACCAACAGTGCATGACCGGCTTCATCATCCGCCCGGGAAATGGCCTGCACCACCAATTGGTGGCTGCCGGAGCCCGTCAGGAAGGTGGAACTCAGTGTCTTGCCACCGCCCATGGTCGCGGTGCTGTCGACCTGGCGCAGGGCCAGGCCTTTCACGGTGAGTTTCTTCTCGGCACCTTTCTTGAAGTCCGGCAGGGCGGCGCTTTGTTCCTTGACGAAATCCGCCACGGCACCGTCGAGGAACTGCGGGTCGTTGTCCTTGATCAGGCCGGCGACACTCGGTTTTTCGACGACGAAGATCACGCTTTTGGTGGCCTGGTCACTGTACATCGTGCCGCTGGCGCCTGCGGTGCCGTGCTCGGCATCACCGGCCGGCAGTGGGTCGGCCAGGTAGGACTTGGGCAGGTTGAAGCTGAACTTGCCATCCAGGGTGGAGATGGTCTGGGTGGCGGTCTTCTGCGCCGCTGGCTTGCTGGCGGCGAGGACTTGGCTGGCGCCGAACCCGGCGGCCAGCGCGAGGGCCAAGAGGGCTGCGGTCTTGCTGAGGGTGGCCATGAAGCTCTCCAGGGATGAACGAAATTGCGCCGTATTCTGTCAGAAAATTCGCAAGATCGTTCATCTCCATCCCTACACCTTGTCGGACTCTTCCTCGATCCGGTCCATCTCAAACAGCCGTGCCAGTTCCGTCCGGGCTTCCTGGGCAGACTGCATCACCTTGGCCGCGTCGTCATACACGGCGTGTTGGGCCGCCAGCAATTGCAGGTCATGGTTTTTGAAGCGGCTGATGCGCGCGTCGGCCTGGGCCTGGGTCAAGCCAAGGCCCACCAGGGTGCGGCGGCTCATTTCCAGGCTGGAGTAAAACGTCTCGCGCACCGGTGACGCGTCGAGGTCCACCAGGCGGTGCACATGCTGGCGGTTACGGGCGCGGGCGATGATCTTCATGTGCGGGTAGAGGCTGCGCACCAGCTCGGCGGTCTTGATGTTGATCTCGGGGTCGTCCATGGCGATCACGAAAAACTCGGCCTGGTCGACTTTCGCTGCGTGAAGGATTTCCGGGCGCTGCGGGTCGCCGTAGAACACCGGCATGCCGCCGAAACTGCGGGTCAGTTCGATGGTTTCCACCGAGGTGTCGAGGGCAATGAACGAGATGTTCTGTGCCCGCAGGATCCGCGCCACGATCTGCCCCATGCGGCCCATCCCGGCGATCACCACCCGTGGCGCATCGCTTTCGATGGCACGGTATTCCTCGGGCACTTCCACCGGCTTGGCCTTGGGCTTGAACAGCTTGGGGCAGAGCAACAGCAGCAATGGCGTCACGGCCATGGACAGGGTGATGGTCAACACCAGGATGTCGTAGAGGTGCGGCTCGAACAGGCCTTGGTCGCGGCCGATCTTGAACACCACGAATGCGAACTCACCACCGGCTGCCAGCACCACGCCCAGGCGCAGCGCGCTTTCAGGGTTCAGGCCGCCTGCCAGGCGACCCACGCAAAACAGCAGCGGCAACTTGATGGCGATCAGCAGCAGGGTCAGCCCCAGCACGATCACCGGCGCGCTGAACAGCAGGCTGATATTGGCGCCCATGCCCACGCTGATAAAAAACAGACCCAGCAGCAGGCCCTTGAACGGTTCGATCTGCGATTCCAGCTCATGCCGGTATTCGGAGTCTGCCAGCAGCAACCCGGCGAGGAAGGCGCCGAGGGCCATGGACACGCCCACCAGCTCCATCAGCCATGCGGTGCCGATCACCACCAGCAACGCGGTGGCGGTGGAGACCTCCCGCAGGCCGGTCTTGGCGACGATGCGAAACACCGGCCGCAACAGATAGCGCCCGCCGATGATCACCACGGCGATGCTACCCAGTACTTCCAGGCCGTGTCGCAGGCCCTGGGAGGTGGTGGCGGGATGATCGCTGCCCGCGAGCAGCGGCACCATGGCGATCAACGGGATGGCGGCGATGTCCTGGAACAACAGAATCGCAAAGGCCAGTCGCCCGTGGGGCTGGTTGAGTTCCTTGCGCTCGGCGAGGCTTTGCAGGCCAAACGCGGTGGAGGAGAGCGCCAGGCCAAGGCCCAGCACAATCGCGCTGTTCCATGATTGGCCAAACACGAACAGCGCGACCACGCCGATCACGGTGCCCGTCAGCAACACCTGCGCCAGGCCTACACCGAACACTGCCTTGCGCATCACCCACAGACGCTTCGGTGACAACTCCAGGCCAATGATGAACAGCAGCAATACCACCCCAAGTTCGGAAAACTGGCTGACGCTTTGCGGGTTGCCCACCAGGCCCAGCACCGATGGGCCGATGATCACCCCGGCCAGCAAGTAACCCAGCACGGCACCCAGTTGCAGGCGCTTGGCCAGGGGCACGGTCAGGACGGCAGCGAGCAGGAATACAACGGCTGCTTGTAACAGGTTGCCTTCATGGGGCATTGGGGACTCCGGGATCGTTTTGCTGAATCAACAGGTTTTCCTGTAGGAGCGAGCTTGCTTTGCAGGTCCCAAGGCCTTCGCCTCCGGGTTCATTGGATGTCGTCCGGTTCTTTCGCGGCACTCTCCAAACTATTAATACCATTTATTTCAATGAGTTTTATGCACGTGGCGGTCGGGATCATCCGTGGTGCCGGCGCTGTGGTCGTGTCTTCAGCCGCGCGAAAGGGTGGTTTTTTATGGGCTGAGCATTGTGCGGGAATAATCTACAAACACTTTTCCGGGACAGACGGAAGCCTGTACACGCCAGGAACTCCTACAGTTATGCTCTTGAGTTTATATTCCATGGATGGCATATTTGCATGAGTTGGGACGTTGAATACACGGACGAGTTTGGAATCTGGTGGGGCGGTCTGGATGCAAAGGAGCAATCCTCAGTATCGGCCAGTGTGGATTTACTGGGCCTTCTGGGGCCAGGCCTTGGCTTCCCCCACAGCAGTGACATCAAGGGCTCCAGGCATGGCTGCCTGCGAGAGTTGCGGGTGCAACATGCCGGGCGGCCTTACCGCGTCCTGTATGCATTTGATCCGCGCCGGTGTGCCTTGTTGCTGATTGGCGGGGATAAAACCGGTCGAGGCCGGTGGTATGACGAATACGTCCCGCTGGCTGAGAAGTTGTATGACGAACATTTGGAAACACTGCTTAAAGAGGGCCGTCACCATGGCTAAAAAATTCAGTGAGCTGCAGGCTCGCATGACACCGCAAGCCCGGGCCGATGCAGAGCGCATCTTCCAGCAACACCTGAAAGAAATGCCCCTGCATGAACTGCGCAAGGCGCAACAGATGAGCCAGGATACGCTGGCCAAGGCGCTGAATATCAATCAGGCGGCAGTGTCCAAAATGGAGCGGCGTACCGACATGTATATCAGCACGCTGCGTAACTATATCCGCGCCATGGGAGGAGAACTGGAGATTGTCGCTACGTTTCCTGATGGCCAGGTAAAGATCGAGAACTTTGCCCACTGAGTCATCCGCTCCGTCAAAGCCCGGCCATGCGCCGGGTTTTCTGTTCGCTGAATGCCTGTCGTCATTGTGCAGCTTAATGGACAATACTCGCCATTCTCGCCCCATCGGACATCAACGTGAACCAACTTCTCGCCATGCGTGCCTTCGTCCGTGTCGTCGAAACCGGCTCCTTCAGCCGCGCGTCCGACCAGTTGGCACTGCCGCGTTCCACCGTCAGTAAACTCATCACGGACCTGGAGAAGCACCTTGGCGTCAAGTTGATGCATCGCACCACCCGTGCGCTGGCGGCGACGCCGGAGGGGTTGGAGTACTACAGCCACGCGCTGTGCCTGGTGGCGGAACTCGATGAACTGGACAATGCCCTGCGCGGGCAGAAGCTCAAGCCCGGCGGCCACCTGAAAGTGGATGCGCCGGCGTCCTTTGCCAATTGCCTGCTGATCCCGGCGCTGGTGGATTTTCATCGTGAGTACCCTGAGATCACCATCGCCCTGGGCATCAGCGACCGCGCCGTGAATATCGTGGGGGAGGGCGTGGATTGCGTGCTGCGCGCTGGCAAGCTCGATGACATGGCGATGATCGCCCGCAAGGTTGTCGACCTCGAGTACGTCACTTGTGCGGCCCCCGGCTACCTGGAGCGCATGGGTACGCCCGTGTCTCCCGAGGACCTCGAGAAGAACCACCTCAAGGCGGGGTATTTCTTTGCCGGGTCGGGTAAGCCGGAGCCGTTGATTTTCGAGAAGGGCGCGACTCGGTATGAGGTAGGCAACTGCGCGTTTTCCACCAACGAAGGCAACGGCCTCAAGGAAATGCTGCTCGCCGGCCTGGGCGTCGGGCAGCATTTCAAGACCATCGTTGACTACTACGTAGAGGCAGGCCAGTTAGTCCCGGTACTCGAAGACTGGACCCGGCCCGCCACGCCGTTGCACGTCATCTATCCACCCAATCGCCATCAGAACGCCCGGCTGAAGGTGTTTATCGACTGGGTGATCGAGCGGTTCTGCGTCAGGCAATAATCGCTGTCACGCGGATTTCAATGCGCATTGCCGGCAGCCCCAGGGCTTCTACTCCCAGCTCAGTCCAGATGGGGGCGTGATTGGGCATGTAATGGCGGTACCACTTGACCATCTGCTCGTTCACCTCCGGCGGGAAACCTCCCACGTGGTAGGAATTGACGTGTACCACATGCTCCCAGCCGGCGCCGGCTGCCGCCAGGGTGCGTTCGAGGTTTTGAAAGGCCAGGGCGATCTCGTCGGTGAGGGATTCGGGAATCTGGAACTCGTCATCCCAGCCGCCGTGGCCCGAGGTTTCGACGCGGTTGCCGATTTTGACCGCCTGGGTGTAATGCAGGGTCTCGCGTGCAATGTCGCCGTAACCGGGTGTGATGAAAAACTCGGGCTTGCTCATGGTGTTCCTCGGTTTCAGTGGTTGACCCGACAAAGGTTAATGGACTGAATCTGCGAACAAAATCCGCGTTTTTTGTCATCACTGTGCAGCGATATGGATAGTCCGAGTATCAGTTTTTCACATTCCCGTAGCCCGCCCTTTGTTACTATCGCCCTCCGTCGTCGCCAGGAGTCACCGTCACATGCAACACCAGTGGGATGAAATGCACCGCACCCGCAAGCCCACGTTTGTGCTGTGTGGCGAGCCCCAGGGGGATGTGCTCAATCTCTACGTGCATGGTTATTCGGCGTTCTTCAACCAGCAACAACTGGGTAGTTTCTCCCGGCAACTGGCAACCATCGAAGGCTCCACCAACCTGATGCTGTTCTGGCCGGCAGGGCATTTCCTGGAAAACCTGTTTGCGCCGTTCAAGGACGTGATTACCTCGATGTTGGGTGGCGGCAGCCTGGGTGCCGCAACCATCGGGGTGGGCAAGGCGATTGCCTATTTCCTCGACCACTACAAAAGCGTCGAGGCGCGGGTGGATGAGGTCGCCAAAAGCCTGCTGCCCGAATTGGCCAACTACCTCCATGGCGAGTCGATCAAGGTGCGGCAGATCAACCTGATCGGCCACTCCCTGGGCGCGCGCATCCTGGTCAAGAGCCTGCTGGCCAGCCCTGAGGTGGCCCGTGAGTTGCCGCTGAACAACCTGCTGCTGATGGGCGGTGCGATTTGTACCTCCAGCCCCTGGGACCTGGTCTCGGCGCCGCTCAGCGGTCGGGTGATCAACTGCCACTCGAGCAAGGATTGGGCGCTGGCGCTCAAGCCGGACACCGAGCGCTGCATCGGTCGTTATGCGATCCCGCTGACACCGGCGCTCAAGGCCAAGGTCGCCAACGTGCACCTGGCCACGTTCGACCACGCCGCGTATTGGCCGCAACTGAAGACGGTGGTGCAGTACACCGACCTGCTGCAGGAACGCCGGGGCATGATCCGCGCCGATCAACGCAGCAGCGAAGTGCGCTTTGCGGAAGAGGATGTCGAGCTGTTCCCGCTGCTGGTGCAGGCGCGGCCGGAGGAGTTGCAGTTTTTCGCCGAGCTGATGGCGCAAAAGCGCAGTGCCTCTATCGACGCCACCGTGCGCGAGCCCTTGAAGCTGGCCATCGAGTTGCAGCGCATGGGCGGCGACACCTTTATGAACCTGGCCCGTGGTCATGGCGTGAGCTATCGCGAAATCGCCCAGGACGTGGCGCAGCGGGTGGGTATCAAGTTTGATCAACCGATCGAGAAAGTGGCCCTGGCGGATCTGGAACTGCAGGTTGCGGAGCGGCTGATCGAGCAATACAAGGACAAGCTCAGCCAGGCTGATCGCCAAGTGTTCGAGGCAGAGTTGAAGGCTGCGGCACAAAAGGAACAGGGTTTTTTCAATCGTTTCGATGTCGGGCGCTCAGCCACCACTGCCCTCAGCGGGACCGCGCTGGCCGGGTTGACCGGGTTTATCCTGCGCCGGGGCGCGGCCACGGCCATTCCGGTGGTGGGGCAGGCGCTCGCGGCGGCGATGCTGCTGGTGACCGGCGTGCGGGCGTTTTCCGGCCCCGCGTATTCCATCACCACCCTGGCGGTGCTGGTGATTGGGGTGATTCGCGAGCGCCTGGAGCGTGAAGCACTGAACCAGGAGATGGATCTGGTGGTCCAGGTGATAGAGGCATTTGATCTGCCCCGGGAGACGGTGATGCGTACCGTTGCGTCTGACTGATAAGCTGCGTTCACGTCTTGTGTGAAAGCCTGGTACCCCGCGTGAAATTCAGCCTGCCCAAAATCGCTACCGCCCCGTTCTGCCCGCCGGAAGTCGCCGGCTCCATCGTCGTTGATCCCCGTGCCTCGTTTTTCAAACGTGCGCTGATGTTTGCCGGCCCTGGCTTGCTGATCTCCATCGGCTACATGGACCCGGGCAACTGGGCAACGGCCATCGAGGCCGGTTCGCGCTACGGCTACAACCTGTTGTTCGTGGTGCTGCTGGCGAGCCTGGCGGGGATGGCGGTGCAGTGCCTGTGCTCACGGCTGGGCATCGCCACCGGCAAGGACCTGGCGCAACTGAGCCGCGAGCGCTACAGCCGGCGCTCGTCGTTCGTGCAGTGGATCCTTGCGGAAATCTCGATCATCGCCACCGACCTCGCCGAAGTCCTCGGCTGCGCCCTGGCGTTTCACCTGTTGCTGGGCGTGTCACTGACCACCGGGATTGTCATCACGGCCTTCGATACCTTGCTGATCCTGGCCCTGCAAAATCGAGGTTTCCGCCGGCTGGAAGCGATCATGCTGGCACTGGTTGCGACCATCGGCGTGTGTTTCTTCATCGAGCTGGTGCTGATCAAGCCTTACTGGCCCGACGTGTTTCGTGGTTTCACCCCGTCGTTGTCCGCCATCAGTGATGCCGCACCGTTGTACCTGGCCATTGGCATACTGGGGGCCACGGTGATGCCCCATAACCTCTACCTGCACAGCTCCATTGTGCAAACCCGGCTGGTCGGCAAGGACCTGGCCAGCCGCCAGGACGCGGTGAAATTGGCGCGTATCGATACCATCGGTTCCCTGTCCCTGGCACTGCTGGTCAACGCGGCAATCCTGATACTGGCCGCCGCTGCGTTCCACCAGACCGGCCACACTGATGTGGTGGAAATCCAGGACGCCTATCACTTGCTCGACCCGCTGGTGGGTGGCGCGTTCGCCAGCGTGCTGTTCGGTGTTGCGCTGTTGGCTTCGGGCCAGAGCTCCACGTTCACCGGCACCATTGCCGGGCAAGTGATCATGGAAGGCTACCTCAACCTGCGCATTCCCTGCTGGCAGCGACGCCTGATCACCCGTGGCCTGGCGCTGATCCCGGCGTTCCTCGGGGTGTGGCTGATGGGGGATGATGCCATCGGCAAGCTGCTGATCCTCAGCCAGGTGGTGTTGAGCCTGCAGTTGCCGTTTGCGTTGTTTCCGCTGATCCGCATGACGGGTGACAAGCGCCTGATGGGGCCGTTCGTCAACAGCTTGCCTACGCGGCTGCTGGCCTGGAGCTTGTTTGTGGTGATCAGCGGGGCGAATGCCTGGCTGATCGGGCAGTGGTTGTTTTGAGCGAAGTGAATTAAGTCAAAACGGCCAATGATGTGTATTTCGCCACCATCGGGTCGGCTGTCACTAACTTCATCGGCTCAATGATAGCCGTTGCAATGATGAGCCGATCAAACGGGTCCCTGTGATGGTGTTCAAGGTCCTTGACCGCGATGGCGTGCTCCGAGGTGATGGGCAGTTCCACGTAGCCGCTTTCCAGGCAGTATTCGCGAATTTCGTCCAGGTTTACGTTGAGCTTCCCGAGCCCGACCTTTATCGCCAGCTCCCAGAATGTGGCGGCACTGACGTAAATTTCAGCCGCGTTCTCGATCAGCTTTCTGGCCTTCGCTGGCAGTTTTGGATCATCGCTCAGGGCCCAAAGCAGGATGTGGGTATCCAGCAGTATTCTCATGGGTGGTTTCCCTCAAACGCATCCAGCATGTCGTCTGGCAATGGCGCATCGAAGTCATCCGGCACCACCAGTTTGCCCTTCATCGCGCCAATTCGCCGGCCTGTCGGTTTCCCGACAGGAACAAGGCGAGCCATCGCCCGCCCATGCTTGGCTATGGTGATGATTTGGCCGGCGGCGGCATCATCGACCAGTTTTGATAAATTATTTTTTGCTTCACCCAACGGTACGGTAATCATTTGGTCTTCTCGAGGTTTTGGCCAAATATAGCCAAAATTTCGTAAGCAGGCAAAGATCAACCGACTGCTGGCGGAGGGTGATTTTTGCGGGGACGATTGCAGGTTTCCAAACGAGTAATGACTGGCATCCATGACGTCTCTCCTGAAGGAATTCCTCGAAGTCTGCCCGAGTGCAAGCGGTTTTTGACCCGTGTTGTGGAAAATCAGATCGGACTTACTTGAAGGGGGATTTTTCCCGACAGTGCGGGCCGAATAGTTTCCCACAGTTGCTCAACGGTCCCAGTAAGGCACTGCCCCAAAACACTCGACGAAGTAATCAATCACGGTCCGCACCTTCAACGACAGCCGCCGGCTACCCGGCCACAGCGCAGCAATCTGTTGCGGCTCCAGGGTCGTCGCCACTTCATAGTCGCTGAGCACCGCCTGCAGCGTGCCGGCGCGCAGGCCTTCACCGATCAACCATGACGGGAACACCACCAGCCCCAGGCCTTGTTCGGCAGCGTGGGTCAGGGTGTCGGCGTGGTTGCCGGTGATCGGGCCCTTGACGCTGTAGGACGTCCAGTCGCCCTGGTCCCGGCGGAAGAACCAGCGCTGCTGGCCGGTGACGCCCTTGTAGGCCAGGCACTGGTGGTTCACCAGTTCGTCCGGATGCCGGGGCGTACCGAAACGCTCCAGATAGCCGGGGCTGGCAGCGAGACGAAAGCGCTGGGGGGCGAAGATTCGCGCCTGCATGCCGGAATCGTTCAGCACACCGATGCGAAACAGCAGGTCTGTGCCGTCTTGCAACGGGTCGACGTAGGTGTCGGTTTGCTGGATATCCAGTTGCAGCTTCGGGTAACGCCGACACAGCTCCCCAAGCCACGGCGAGAGGTGGCGTTGGCCAAACACCATCGGCGCATTGATGCGCACCAGGCCGCTGGGTTCGCTTTCCTGTTCCTGCAACGCCTGGCCGGCGGCTTCCAGTTGCTCCAGCATCAATCGCGCATGCCGGCCCAGCAGGCGACCGGCTTCGGTAGGGCTGACCGCACGGGTATGGCGGTACAGCAACTGTTGGCCCAGGGCCTGCTCCATCAACTGGACCTGGCGGGAAATGGAGGAGGGCGCCAGGCCTTCGCGGCGTGCGACTTCGGAAAAGCTGCCGTAGTCCAGTACCGCGACAAACAGGCGAAGCGCCTTGAAGCTCAGTTCGTTCAAACCCTGCATCATCACTCCATGCTGTGCGTATTGCGCAAAGGTGTTGTCGGCATGCTCCCATTTATCGCACAGCAGTGCCACCGGATAATACGCGCCATTGTTCCTCTCTCTAACGCGCAGGTGATGTATGCAGGCTTCTTCAATGGCGGGTGTGGCTCAGGCCCGGCCCAAGACATTTCTTCGGTTGCTGTTGCTGCCGCTGGTAATTTTCGCGGGCATGGGCTTGTCGGTGGAGGCCGGGTTGCTGGGCCCGCTGGGTGTGCAGGTCGGGCATCTGTGGGCGACCTTGAGCATCTTCGGCGTCGGCTCGGCGATCCTGTTCCTGCTGTTGCTGTTCAGCGGCCCGCAAAAGGGTCCGGCGTTGACCGACCTGCCGCGCTGGCAATTGATCGGTGGCTTCCTGGGGCCGATGTACGTGGTGGTGCTGACCCTGGCTACGCCACATATCGGCATCGCGATGACCATGATTGCGATCTTGTCGGGCCAGGTGGGCAAGAGCGTGCTGATCGACCACTTCGGCTGGTTTGGCACTGCCCGCAAGCGGGTCAACGTGGAGCGCTGGATTGCACTGGCGTTGATTGTGGTGGCACTTGTTCTGATTGCGCGAGGTTAAGGCGATGAACCTGATTCTGTTGTTGGTATTGGTAGTGGCCGCCGGCGCGGTATTGAGTGCGCAGGCCGCCATCAATGGCCGCCTCGGGCAGGCGGTGGGCGTATTGCGCAGCAGCCTGCTGACCTTTGTCGTGGGCGCGATCAGTACCGGGTTGCTGATTCTGTTCTTTGAGCCCGCCCACGCGGTCAGCCTGCTGGACGTGCCGAAGTGGCAACTGACCGGGGCGTTGTTCGGGGTGGTGTACATGATGGTGATGGTCGGCGCGGTCCCGATTGTCGGCACGGCAGTGGCGACGGTGGCGGTGATTGTCGGGCAGTTGGGCATGGGCATGCTGATCGATAACTTCGGCTGGCTCGGCAACCCGGCGATCGAACTGTCCGGCAGCCGCATCGTGGCGATGCTGTGCCTCGCGCTGGCCCTGGTGTTCATGTACCGCAGCAACGCTCGTCGGGCTGACTGACGGGCCTTTGAACCTTGAATCGTTGCCTATAGTCATTGCTTGAGGTGTCGGCGTTCGCCGCACCTGGACGACCACGAAAAAGGAGTCTGACCATGCAAGAGAAAACATGTGCCTGCCCCCACTGCAACTGCCAGTTGGGGAAAAACGCGGTGATGAAGGATGGCAAGGGCTATTGCTGCCAAGGCTGCGCCGAGCATCATGCCCATGGCGAGCCTTGTGCTTCGGCGACCGGGTGCGAGTGTGCCAAGTCGGCGCACGGCTAACGCAGGCTGCCTTCTGTAGGAGCGAGCTTGCTCGCGAAACACCCGAGAGCGACGCGGGGCACCAGGTGCCCCGCGTCATCGTTAACGACCTTCGCGAGCAAGCTCGCTCCTACAGTTTCACGCGCTGGGGCGCGCATCCGAGCGGCGCCATTGCACGTTTTCGATGCCGAATTTCTCGGCCTGGGGCTGGCTCGTCTTCTTCACCTGCTCACGGGCAAAGCGCCCGATGCGGCCTACGCCGGCGTCGCAGCTCGCCCAATGCCAGGCTTCGGCGTTGTCGAGTTTTTCCAGGCGGATGATGAATGACTTGGGCTGGCCATGCAGCGTGTAGTCGATCACGAAAAGTTTTGCGTTAGTCATGGATCCGTAAACCCTCCTTGTGTCTTTAAGTGACCCTGCGCAGGCAGTAAAAATTCACTCGGATTGTCCGGTTCACGTCTTATCATGGCGCTCCATACTTGAACGATGTGTCTTCCATGGCCCTTGCCGCGCCTCCCGACCTCAGTGATCACGCCGTCCCCGTGCAACCCTTGGCGCGCACCTATCCGCGCGGATTGTATGTCGAGCCCCATCAACACGATTGGGGCCAGTTGCTGTATGCCATGAGCGGCGTGATGTGGGTCGAGACACCCCGGGAAGCGCTGGTGGTGCCGCCCCAGCGCGCGGTGTGGCTGCCGCCGGGTGTCGAGCATGGGATTCGCGTGGTGTCGGACTTGCAGATGCGCAACATCTACCTGCGCCCGGCGCTGGCAGCGACCCTGGACAGCCAGGTGCAAGTGATCGAGGTCGGCGGGCTGCTGCGCGAACTGATCGTGGCGCTGGTGGAGCAGGGCGACAAGGGGGACCAGGCCTACTACGAGGCCGTGGTCGGCCTGGCCCTGCTGGAACTGCAACGGGCCCGGCGCTCGCCGATCCGCATCGCCTTGCCCGTGGGCGCCGACCGACGCCTGACCAGCGCCTGCCAGGCGGTGATGGCGTCACCGTCCCTGGACATTCCCTTTGAACAGCACGCCGAAGCCGCCGGCGCCAGCGTACGCACCCTGGCCCGGCTGTTCCAGAACAGCCTGGGCATGGGCTTTGCCGAGTGGCGCCGCCAGGTGCAGTTGGCCACCGCCGTGGCCGAGTTGATCCAGGGCCAGTCGGTCAGCGCGATCGCCCGTTCCCTGGGTTATTCGCCGAGCAGTTTCAGCGACATGTTTCGCCGTGAACTGGGGATGGCGCCGTCGCAGTATCCCGTCTGAGGCTTGGCCGAAATCCTGAAGCACTTGGCCGATGCTTCGGTTTCAGGCCCCCTACACTGACCGCATCAACCCTTGCTGCGGAGTGTTCCATGAATTACCTGATTTCCTTGGCCATCGGCCTGTTGGTCGGCGTGATTTACGGTGCCCTGGACTTTCGCTCGCCTGCGCCTCCTGCCATCGCCCTGATCGGGCTGATGGGCATGCTGATGGGCGAGAAGCTCTGGCCCATGGGCCGGCAAATGGTCAGCGCCTGGTTCTCCTGAAACCCTTTTTAACCTCGATGGATATTGGTCATGAAAGCACTGCAATTTTCCGCCACCGGCGATCTCGCTGCCCTTGCTTACGTTGATGTCGCCACGCCGGTGCCGGCGGCCGGTGAAGTCCTGGTGCAGATCAAGGCTGCCGGGCTGAACCCCAGCGACGTGAAGAACGTGCTCGGGCGTTTCCCCTACACCACCTTGCCACGCATTCCCGGGCGGGACTTTGCCGGGGTGGTGGTGGAAGGTCCGCAGGAGCTCGTTGGCCAGGAAGTCTGGGGCACGGGTCGCGACCTGGGCTTTTTCGCCGACGGTTCCCACGCCCAGTACCTCACCGTGTCGGCCAAGGGCGTGGCGCACAAGCCCAGCCACCTGAGCTTTGCCCAGGCCGCCAGTCTCGGCGTGCCGTACACCACGGCGTGGGATGCGCTTGAGCGCAGCGGTGTAACCAAAGGCACGCGCTTGCTGGTGATTGGTGCCAATGGGGCTGTAGGCAGCGCGGCACTGGCCTTGGCGAAGATTCGTGGGGCCCAGGTGCTCGGGGCCGTGCGTCGGCCGGAACAGGTCGAGGCCTTGCGCGAGCAGGGTTTCGAGGGCTTGTTACTGGGCCAGCCGGAAGCGCTGGGAGGGCAGGTCAATGCGCTGTTCGGTACGGGCGCCGATGTGATCTTTGACACCACCGGCTTCTGGTTGCCGGCAGCGGTGGCGGCACTCGCACCTTTTGGCCGTATCGCGATCATCGCCGCGCCGGTGGACGGGCACGTGCAACTGCCGGCCCTGGCGTTGTATCGCAAGGGTGGTTCGGTGGTGGGGATCAATTCGCTGCTCTACAACTGCGAGCAATGCGCCGTGATGCTGGAGCAGTTCGGGCGGTTCTTCGATGAGGATTTGTTGCCGCTGCCGACTGGTTTGCGAGAAGTGTCGCTGGCCGACGGTGTGAAGTGCTTTGAGCAAGTGAACCAGGGCAGTGCCGACAAGATTATCTTCCTGCCCTGACCCGCTTATTGTGGGCGCGGGCTTGTGTGGGAGCGGGCTTGCTCGCGAATACGGTGTGTCAGCCAATACATTCGGCACTGATCCACCGCTTTCGCGAGCAAGCCCGCTCCCACATTTGATCTTTATTCAGGCTTCGGGAACGCCTTTTTCCCACGCCGACCAGTTCTTCAGGATCGCTTGTACCAGCGGATTACCAGTGCGATACAGGTTCTCCAGCGCCGGTACAAATCCGCCCTGGTCCGCATACTTCAGCAGGTTGTCCACTTCGCTGTAGCCTGGGTATGGCCGGTCAAAGTCGGAACCCGCCCGCACGACGGCCAACCGCTGGATATCCACCAAACCTTCGCGGCTGGCTCGTAGCAACGCCTCATAGGTGGAGTTGTCTTCCTGCTGGGTGGTGCAGTACGCGCCTTTATTGTCCGTCAGCAATTTGGTCCAGACCTCGGCGCGCTCACTCAGGCGCGTCCCGGAGAACCAGGTATTGCCCGCCAGGGTGTCGCACTGGGTGACCTGCGGCGGCTGATTGGCCGGCGCGTACGGATAGTGTTTGCGCCAGGCCGTGGACTCCTTGCTTTCACTGAGCTCGACTTTTTGCGACAGCGCAAACGCCTTGGCTTGCAGCTTGGGATTGAGCTCGAACACTTCGGTCTTGTAGTCCAGCGGCGGCTTCTCGTTCGGCCCCTTGGTATTGATGCCGATATAGCCGGTCGGCCAGTCCTTCGGCGCGTCCCGTGAATCCAGTTCCCATTGGGTTCCGAATTCCACCAGGTAATGGGCCCACGCGGCGGTGCCGATGGTGCCATGGTGCGGGTTGATCCCGGCGATCCCGGCGATCAGGAAGTAGCTCTGGCGCAGGTCGAACTTGGGCGACAACGCCAGCGCCAGGGTCGAGGCGGCAGCGTTGGTCTGGCCCATGCCGGTCACCAGCAGGCACACGTCCTGGGTGTTGCAGCGGATCACTGGATACTCGGCCGACAAGCCTGGCACGCGAACTTCCTGCTTGAGTTCCAGGCGGTCGATCCAGTTCTGCGCTTCGGGGGCGAACATGGTGATCAGCATCACCTTGGGCTTGATCGGGGCCGGGGCATCAGCCAGCACGACATGCGGCAACAGCGCCCCGGCGGCCAGGCCGATGGCGATTGAAAGGCGGGTAAAGGTCTTCATCTACTGCTCCTTGTTCACACTCAGAATTGATAGCCCACACCGGCGTAGTAACCCCAGCCGTTGGAGCGAGCGCGGAAATTGCCGTCGCCAAAGTTCAGCTCGCTGCCGTCTTCCCAGTTGCCGCCGTTGTGGAAGTAACGGCCTACCAGGGTGAAACGCAGGTGAGTG
Source organism: Pseudomonas sp. D8002 (assembly GCF_013385695.1). Lineage (NCBI taxonomy): Bacteria > Pseudomonadati > Pseudomonadota > Gammaproteobacteria > Pseudomonadales > Pseudomonadaceae > Pseudomonas > Pseudomonas sp. D8002. The sequence continues at coordinate 60,607 of NZ_JACAPM010000020.1, read as the reverse complement.
AACGAATACAACAGCACGTTTGTTGCAACCAGGGAGTTGGCAGTGCGCGCGGGGTTGTCTTTGTGCAGATCCGAGCCGAAATCGTAGTTGGTGAAGCCGATATAGGTCAGCGACGCACCATTGTCGAAGCTGCCGATGGGCACGATGTATTTCATCTGCGCACGGTAGCCGTCCCATGAGTATTCGTTGCTGGCGCCGTAGTTTTCCCACTGGTAACGGCCATAGAAGTTGGCCGACAGGTTGACCCGCGAGTGGGTCTCGATGTCGGTGCCCAGGCCGCTGTACAAGGTGTTGGCACGGTTGTCCTTGTTGCTGCCGTGGTCGTAGATCCAGTCAAACGCTACATACCATTCCTTGAACGGGCCGATGGCCAGGCTGCGACCGGCCAGGTAGTCGATGGAGATGCGCGGTTCGTGCTCCATGAACACCGGCGAGCCGTGGTCCCACGCGCCTTTGTCGTTGCTGTTGCCGATCCCGAAGATCTTCGGGATGTCGACGTAGCCATACAGTTCGAACGGGCCCTTGCGGCCGAAGTATTCGTACTCCAGGTACACGTCATCGGCGGGTTTGGGGCCGAAGCTGATGTCTTTGCTGCCGATCACCGTCAGGTCCTGGTTGAACCAGTCCGACAGGTACACGCCTTTTTTCGACGGGCTGGCTTCCGGGGCCAGGGCTTCGCCCTGTGCTGAGTCATCGGTGGGTTTTTCCTGCGCCAAAATGGGTCCGCTGAGTACTCCCGTAACGGCAGCCAGTAGCAGGGAAACAGCAAAAGGGGTAGCCGACGCGGATCGTCTGGAAGTGGGTTGCATTGAAAATCCCTGTTCGTACGCGGTTGGGGCCCGATTCTTCGGGTTGAGGTGAACCTGGTTGCCAAGTTCGTTCCGCAAACGTTTGCACAGGTTGTACCAATTTGTGTCAATTGCATGAAGGAATTGAGAAAAGTGGGAAATAGTCGGCCTTTTGGTCAGAAACGTAACGGACCGGGTAAAGGCGTGTGTGGCATCCTGCAGGACCTCGCACTGGGAGTCGCCCGATGTTCGATCACTATTTGAAACGCTGGAACCTGACACCCGAGGGTGACGCCATCATCACCCCCGGCAGCGACCTGCTGCCGGTGCGCTGGGACGGGCAGCCGGCGATGCTCAAGATCGCCCGCGAGCCCGAGGAAAAGCTCGGCGGCGAATTGATGACTTGGTGGGCCGGCAAGGGCGCCGCCCGCGTGTTTTTCCATGACGGCGATGCCGTGGTGATGGAGCGCGCAACCGGCCCGGGTTCGCTGATGCACATGGCCCTCAACGGCCAGGACGATGAAGCCAGCCGCATTGCCTGCGCCACCGTGGTGCTGTTGCATGCGCCGCGCCCGTCGCCACCGGCGGGCTTGCACTCATTGGAGCTCTGGTTCCGCTCCCTGTGGCTCGCCGCTGAGGGTAAAGGCGGGCGGATACGCGAGTGTGCCGCCACGGCGCGCAGCCTGCTGGCGTCACCTCAGGAACCGGTGGTGCTGCACGGTGATGTGCACCACGACAACATCCTCGATTTCGGCCCCCGGGGCTGGCTGGCGATTGATCCCAAGCGGGTGGCCGGCGAGCGTGGCTATGACTACGCGAATTTGATCTGCAATCCGGATTTGCCCACTTGCACCGATCCGGTGCGATTTACACGCCAGGTCGAGATCATCGCCGGGGCTGCGGGCCTGGAGCGCCAGCGCCTGTTGCAATGGGTGGTGGCGCACGCCGGTTTGTCGGCGGCGTGGTTTCTGGAGGATGACCAGCGACACCGCGCCGATGGGGAGCTGGAAGTGGCACGCCTGGCTCAATGCGCCTTGGTAAACGGCAGCGCCTGATCACCATTGCGGTTAAACAGGTACATCGCGGTTTCCCGGCGATATTCGCTGGGCGTCTGGTTCATCTCGATGCGAAAGTGCCGGTTGAAGTTGGAGAGGTTGGCGTAGCCCACTTCAAAGCAGATATCGGCCACTGACATTTCGCTTTGCAGCAACAGTCGGCAGGCGCGCTGCACCCGGAACTTGCGCATCAGGTCGATAAAGCCGTGACCGGTGACGCGCTTGAAAAAACGCGAGAAGCCCGGTTCGCTCATGTCCAGCCGTTGGGCGATCACCGACAGCCGCAGGTCGCCGGTCAATTCCGTCATCAGGTATTCGAAGGCCTTGTGGATACGCTCCGAGCTGCGGGCATCCAGGCTTGGCGTGTAGCAGGCACTGGCCAGGCAATGGGCTTCCCCGGAGGGTGCCTGCCCCAAGGTATGCAGTAACTGGATGAACAGAATCAGGCGCGCCAGGCCCTCGGCGGGGCCGATGGACTCCAGCAGGTGCGCAGCCTTCAGGGCGGTTTCACCGGTGAATTCCAGGCCGCGCCGGGCCCGGTCAAACAGGCCTTGCAGGTCGCCCAGCTCAGGCAGCGTGGTGCGCAGGGCCAGCAATGCGGCACCGTCGAACTGCAACACCACATCGCGCCCCGTCAGGTACTCGCCGAGGGCCAGGTCGCCGATCCAGTCGTGGGGCAGGTCGGGGCCGATCAGTGCGACATGGCCGGCGCCAAACGCACCGATATAGTCGCCCGCCACGAGCTTGCCGCTGCCCTGGCGGATCAGGTGGATTTCAAATTCGGGGTGATGGTTCCAGCGGGCGAGCTCGAACGGATAGTCATGTTCGTACCAGCGAAAGCCATGCTCGGGCTCGGCAAGAATCACTTCCAGCTCGGCGGGGCGCTGCTCGAAAAGGGCGGATCGGCTTGCAGGCATGGGCTTGGCCCTTCTGGGCTTTTTGGAATGGGACCAAAATACGCCCTTTGTCCAAGTAGCCGCTACCCCGGGTTTTGCCCGCCACTGATACTTTTTTGATCTTGGCGATGCGGTTAAAAAAGTATCAGCCGGGCATCCGCCAGTCGTTTGTCCGGCCTTGGGCAAGCTGCTGTAATCGGGCCGTCAACAACAAAAACAATATGTGGAAACCGCCATGCTCAAGATTCCGAAAGCGCTGTTCCTGCTCTCCGGCCTCACGCTCGCGATGGCCGCACATGCTGCCGAAACCGTGACCATCGCCACGGTCAACAACAGTGACATGATCCGCATGCAGCGCCTGTCCAAGGTGTTCGAACAGCAGCACCCCGAGGTGAAACTCAATTGGGTGGTGCTCGAAGAAAACGTCCTGCGCCAACGCCTCACCACCGACATCGCGACCCAGGGCGGCCAATTCGACGTACTGACCATCGGCACCTATGAAACCCCGCTGTGGGGTGCCAAACACTGGCTGGAGCCGATCACGCCGCTGCCCGCCGACTACGACGTGGAAGACATCTTCCCCGCGGTACGCCAGGGCCTGTCGGTGAACAACACCCTCTACGCGTTGCCGTTCTATGGCGAAAGCACCGTCACCTATTACCGCACCGACCTGTTCAAGCAGGCCGGCCTGGCGATGCCCGAGCATCCGACCTGGACCCAGCTGGGCGAGTTCGCCGCCAAGCTCAACCAGCCCGCCAAGGACCAATACGGCATGTGCCTGCGGGGCAAGGCCGGCTGGGGTGAAAACATCGCGTTGCTGAGCACCATGGCCAACGCCTTTGGTGCACGCTGGTTCGACGAACAATGGAAACCCGAGCTGACCAGTCCCGAGTGGACGGCGGCGGCGAACTTCTACGTCAACACCCTGAAAAACTATGGCCCGCCGGGCGTCTCCAGCAACGGTTTCAACGAAACCCTGGCGCTGTTCAACAGCGGCAAATGCGCGATCTGGGTCGACGCCAGCGTTGCCGGCTCGTTCACCACCGATAAAACCCAAAGCAAAGTCGCCGACAGCGTGGGTTTTGCCGCCGCACCCACCGAGGTCACCGACAAGGGTTCGTCGTGGCTGTACGCCTGGTCCCTGGCGATCCCGGCCACCTCCAAACACAAGGACGCCGCCAAGGCCTTCATCACCTGGGCCACCTCCAAGGAATACATCCAGCTGGTAGCGGATAAGGACGGCATCACCAACGTACCGCCGGGCACGCGCCAGTCCACCTACAACGCGGCGTACCTGGCCACGGCGCCGTTCGCCAAGGTGACGTTGCAGATGATGCAACACGCCGACCCCGCGCACCCGTCGGCCAAACCCGTGCCGTACGTGGGCATCCAATACGTGACGATCCCCGAGTTCCAGGCCATCGGCACCTCGGTGGGCAAGCTGTTTTCGGCAGCGCTCACCGGCGGCATGACGGTCGACAAGGCACTGGCCGAGGCGCAGTCCACCACCGAGCGTGAAATGAAACGCGCCGGCTACCCGAAATAATCACCTCAGGGACACTGCATTGATGAATCGACTGGAAGGTAAAAGTGCGCTGGTCACCGGCAGCGCGCGGGGCATTGGCCGGGCGTTTGCCCAGGCCTACATCAACGAAGGCGCGACCGTCGCCATCGCCGACATCAACCTGGAGCGGGCGCGGGCCACCGCCACGGAGCTGGGCCCGAAAGCCTACGCGGTGGCGATGGATGTCACCGACCAGGCGTCCATCGATGCCGCGATTGCCGCCGTGGTGGCGCAGGCCGGCAAGCTCGACATCCTGATCAACAACGCCGCCTTGTTCGACCTGGCGCCCATCACCGACATCACCCGCGAGAGCTTCGACCGGCTGTTCTCGATCAACGTCGCCGGTACGTTGTTCACCTTGCAGGCGGCGGCCCGGCAGATGATCAAGCAGGGGCATGGCGGCAAGATCATCAACATGGCCAGCCAGGCCGGGCGCCGGGGTGAGCCTCTGGTGGCGGTGTACTGCGCGACCAAGGCGGCGGTGATCAGCCTCACGCAATCGGCGGGGCTGAATCTGATCAAGCAGGGCATCAACGTGAACGCCATCGCGCCGGGAGTGGTGGACGGCGAGCATTGGGACGGGGTGGACGCGATGTTTGCCAAGCACGAAGGGCTGCCGCTGGGCGAGAAGAAAAAGCGCGTAGGAGCAGAGGTACCGTTTGGGCGGATGGGGACTGCCGAGGATTTGACCGGAATGGCGGTTTTCCTCGCGTCCAAAGAAGCCGACTACGTGGTTGCCCAGACCTACAACGTCGACGGCGGCAACTGGATGAATTGAGCGGGACGCAGCTCCTCGAACCATCGCAGATCAAAAAAGGTGGGAGCGGGCTTGCTCGCGAAAGCGGTGTATCAGTCAATCTATCCGGCGACTGACACTCCGCATTCGCGAGCAAGCCCGCTCCCACAGTTGATCTTCATTGTCCTGGGAAGGGGGCTTGGTCTTATTCGGCAAAGCTGCGATCAAAGAAGTACACCGCCCCAGGCTTCAGATTCTCCACTGTCGCCTGCGGCCGTCCGCCCTCGCCATGCTTCTTGCGCCCCGTCTCCCGCAAAAAACCGGCCTCGGTCAACTTCAGCAACCGCTGGCGGATACTGGTCTTCAGCACCGGCCGCGCCAATACCAGCGAAAAGATCGTAGTCGCCTCCGGCGCACTGAACTCATTGCCCAAAAACATCAATGGCAAGCTGCTGTACAGCGACTTGGAAAACAGCCTTTCCTGTACCGCTGCCACAATCGCGTTGTGATCGAAGGGCAGCTTGACCCCGCCAGTCGCCACGGCATCAACAGAGCACCACTTTTGATGCCCCCCCAGCTCCACCTCATCAGCCACGATCGCCAGGTAATAGGTCGACGACGACCAGCAGCGCGGATCGCGAAACGCATCGCCCACCGTCCCCACTTGCTCATACCAGGCCAGCGGCAACCCAACCTTGTCACTGGCCCGCAACCGCTCCACGGCATCCTGCAGGCTCAGATCTTGCACGCCGCCATTCACCACTACACCGGGCAAGGCCCAGTGCCCGGCGAAGGGCTCGGCGTCGCGCTGGTTGAGCAATATCTTCAGTTCCCCGGATGCACGGCAATAGAACAGCACGCACAAGTCCACGGTGTGCAGGTAGGCGCTAAGGGTTGGGGCGTGGTCTGGCATGTCGGGTCCTGTTGGCAGCGGTGGGGCACAGTCTAACGGATCAAACGGGTGTGTCGTGTACTTGATCCAGGATAGATAACAAAATGTTTCTTGCCATGAAAGTACATGACGTGTACTTTTATATTCAGGCCACAGGAGAACACGACCATGACCGTCTCTAAGAACGCTATCGCCTCATTCGACGTTGACGCCCAGAAGAGCTTCACACCGCTGTGCCCCAACGAATTGCCGGTCGCTGGCGGTGACCAGATCGGCGCCGAGCTCAATTACATGGCCAGCCTCGCCGCGCGCCGTGTCGGCAGCAAGGACGCCCATACCCCGCACGCGCCCTGGGTGGTGCAACAGCACAGCGAGATGCTGCAACCCACCGGGCTGGTACATGCCGATGTCACCTGGGTCGCCCACTGTGTGCCCGGCACTGAAGGTTTCACCCTGTTGGACGAATTGCCCACGCCTTATGACTACGACTACTTCATCTGGAAGGGCGTCGAACCCGACCTGCATCCCTACGGCGCCTGCTACCACGACCTCCACGACAAACTCTCTACCGGCGTCATCGAATACCTCAATGCCCAGGGCATCCAGCGTGTGATTGTCGGCGGCCTGGCCCTGGACTACTGCGTCAAGACCACCGCCTTGCAACTGCTCAAGGCCGGTTTCGAGGTGATCCTGCACCTGCCGGCATGCCGTGGCATCAGCGAGGAGGGCGGTGTGCAGGCGGTCAGCCATTTGCAACAAGCAGGCGTTGTAATTACCCGCAATCGGGAAGAACTGGCCGCGATGGCCGCGCGTTAAGGAGTACCTCATGGAAAGTGCATACGACTACGAAAACGCTGTGATCCAGGGCCTGCTGGACACCGACTACTACACCTTCACCATGATGCAGGCCGTGTTGCACCAGCACCCGAATGTCGATGTGGAATACCAGTTCATCGTCCGCTCCAGAGAGAAACTGGGGCACCTGATTCCCGAGCTGCGGGTGGAGCTGGAAAAACTCGCCGGCCTCAGCATGCGCGAAGGCGAGCTGCGCTTTCTGTTCAACCAGCGCCGTGAGTACTTGACCCCGGATTTCGAGCGCTTCCTGGGGCTGTTCCGCTTCAACCTGCGCTATATCCACGTCAGTGAAATCGACGGCCAACTGAACGTCCGCGTGGTCGGCCCGATGCTGCACTGCATCATGTTCGAACAGCCGGTATTGGCCCTGGTCAGCGAGCTGCGCAACCGCGACAAATACCCCGACGTCAGCCTCGAAGACGTCACCCGCAAGCTCTACCAGAAATTCGACTGGCTGGAGAAAAACCTCACCCGCGACGAACTGGCCGACCTGCGTGTCTCGGACTTCTCCACCCGCCGGCGGTTGTCGTTCAAGGCCCAGCGTGAAGTGGTCGACATCATGCGCCGCGACTTTCCCGGCCAGTTCATCGGCACCAGCAATGCGCACCTGGCCTACGAATTCGACCTGCCGCTGATCGGCACCATGGCCCACCAGTGGCTGATGGTGCACCAGCAACTGGGGCGGCTGCGGGAAAGCCAGAATGCGGCGCTGGAAAACTGGGTGCGCGAATACCGTGGGCGCTTGGGTATCGCCCTGACCGACTGCATCAGCACCGACTTTTTCCTCAAGGATTTCGACCTGTACTTTGCCAAGCTGTACGACGGTTTGCGCCAGGACTCCGGTGACCCGATCGTCTGGGCCGACAAGGTGTTGGCCCGCTACAAGGAGCTGGGCATCGACCCGATGACCAAGGACCTGATGTTCTCCGATGGCCTGAATTTCGAGAAATGCCTGCCGATCCTGCGGCACGTGCGGGGCAAGGCCAAGTTCGGCTTTGGCATGGGCACCAGCCTGGCCTGTGATGTCGACGGAGTGGAGCCGCTGAGCATCGTGATGAAACTGGTGCGGGTGCACGGTGAGCCGGTGGTGAAATTCTCCGATGACCCGATCAAGAACGTCTGCGAAGACGCCTCGTTCCTGCAGTATGCGGCGCAGGTGTTCAACGTCGGCAACGTCAATCCGCAACTGGGGGTGTGACATGGACACTCAGGCACGTATCGCACAAGAACTGAAGATCAACCGGCTGCTCGGCAAGGGAGGCGAGGGCGCTGAGCTGCAACGGCGCATCGACTTCATCAAGGGCACCTTGCGCCAGTCCGGCTGCCATGCGCTGGTGCTGGGCATCAGCGGCGGTGTCGACTCACTGACCGCCGGGCGGCTGTGCCAACTGGCAGTGGAACAACTGCGCAACGAAGACTACGAGGCGCGGTTTATTGCCATGCGCCTGCCCTATAAAACCCAGGCGGACGAGCGCGACGCCCAGGCTTCCCTGGACTTTATCGCACCGGACCGGATCGAGACGCTGAACATCGCCGCCTGCGTCGACGGGCTGATGGGCAGCCTGTCTGCCGCGCAAGCCAGCGCCGAACGCATCGACTTTATCAAGGGCAACGTCAAGGCCCGGGCGCGGATGATGGCGCAGTACGCCGTGGCGAACCTGCACAACGGCCTGGTGGTGGGCACCGACCATGGCGCGGAGGCGCTGATGGGATTTTTTACCAAGTTCGGTGACGGCGCCTGCGACCTGGCGCCGCTCTCAGGGCTGACCAAGACCCAGGTGCGCCTGCTAGCCAGCGCCCTTGGCGGGCCACGGCAGTTGGTGGCCAAGGCACCGACCGCCGACCTGGAAGAACTGGCCCCTGGGAAGCTGGATGAGCTGGCTTATGGTTGTAGCTATGACGAGATCGACCGCTATCTGATGGGCGAGGCGGTGAGTGAGCGGGTGAGGACGATTGTCGAGAGCGCTTACCTCAAGACGGCTCACAAGCGTGCGCTGCCGTTCGTTCCCGACTAGAGACGGCGCAGGAAGGATTTGACGATTTTCTGGGTGGCCTGGGTGGTGTCCAGGTCATCCAGGCGACTGTAGGGATGCCACTGGCATTCCTTGATTTCACTCAGGGGCCGGGCATCTTCGATATTCACCACCGACGCCTCGAACACATGGTGCAGGGTGTCGCTGGCCTTCAGCTCCTGCAATAACAGCAAACCGTCCACGTTCAGCCCGGTTTCCTCTTCCAGCTCCCGCGCGGCCGCGCCCACTGGCCGCTCATCGCGCTCGACCTTGCCGCCGGGCAATGCCCATTTCGAGCGGGCTTTACGCACGAACAGGATGTGCCCGTCGTGCTCGCAAATCACCGTGGCCCTTATTTTCATCGTCTGTGCCCCCGCAGCTGGATGATTGTCATAAAAGTGTAATGCAATTGTCATGCTCAGTCTTTATCCGGCAGGGTGGAGAGGGGGCCGGAAAACACCGATACTGCCCCATCGAAAAAAACTCACCTGAAGGAGATGCAGATGAACACCGTACGCTGGGGCATGATCGGCTGTGGCGATGTCACTGAACTCAAGAGTGGACCCGCCTTCTACAAAGCGCCAGGTTCTGCGCTGGTGGCCGTGATGGGGCGGCGCGAGGAGGCCGTGCGCGATTATGCGGCACGCCACGGCATTGCCCGTTTCTACACTGACGCCCAGGCGCTGATCGACGACCCGGAAGTAGACGCGGTCTACATCGCCACACCGCCCGACAGCCACCTCGAATACAGCCTGATGGTGGCCGCTGCCGGCAAGCATTGCTGCGTCGAGAAGCCCATGTCCCTGAATGCCGAGCAAAGCGCGCTGATGCAGCGCACCTTCGAACAGGCCGGGCTGCACCTGTTTGTCTCCTATTACCGGCGTTCCCTGCCACGCTTCCAGCAGGTGCGGGACTGGCTGCAGGACGGGCGCATCGGCGAATTGCGTCATCTGACCTGGACCCTGTGCAAGCCGCCTTCGGAAGACGATGCCAGCAGTGCCAACTGGCGCACCGACCCGGCGATTGCCGGCGGCGGGTATTTTGCCGACCTGGCCAGCCACGGTTTTGACCTGTTCCAGTACCTGGTCGGGGATATCGTCGAGGTGGCCGGGTTTACCGCGCGCCAGGCCGGGCGCTACGCCGCCGAAGATGCCGTCACCGCCTGCTGGACCTTCGCCTCGGGCGCGCTGGGCATGGGCTGCTGGAACTTTGTCGCCGACCGGCGCGAAGACCGGGTGGAGATGATCGGCAGCAAGGGCCGCATCACGTTTTCGGTGTTCGATGAGGCGCCGTTGCGGCTTGAGGGCGAGACCAGCGAGGTGCTGGAGGTGCCCAACCATGCACATATCCAGTGGCATCACGTGCTGGGGATGAATGCGCATATTCGCGGCGAGAGCAAACACCCGGCACTGGCGATCGAGGCGTTGAAGACCGACCGGGTCATGGACCGGGTGCTACAACGTAACCCCAACCTGGCGGTCTAGCGGTGCTTTAATTTTGTCTTTTTAAGGAATGAACGGATGAAAATGAAAGCAGCCTGGATTGTGCTTTGCCTGGCGTTGGCCGGGGCCGCGACAGCAGCGCCGCGGGCCCAGGGGCAGGCCGGGGAGTTTGACTTTTATGTGTTGTCGCTGTCCTGGTCGCCGACCTTCTGCCTGACGCACCCGGACGACCAGCAGTGTTCGGGCAAGGGCTACGGGTTTGTCCTGCATGGGCTGTGGCCGCAGTACGCGAAGGGCGGCTGGCCGGCGTCGTGTGAGCGGCAGTCGCGCTTGTCGGATGCAGACTTCGCCCGGGGCAGGACGCTGTTCCCGTCGCCCAAACTGCTCAGGCATGAATGGGCCAAGCACGGCACCTGCAGCGGCCTTGAGGCGTCGGCTTACCTGGACAAGACCGATGCAGCGCTCAGCGTGGTCAAGATCCCGCAGCAGCTTGAGCCCTTCAATGTCCGAAGCGGCCTGGGCGCGCGGGACATCGAAGCGCTGTTTCGCGAGAGCAACCCGGCCATGGGCAACCATGGCCTTGCGGTGATCTGCAAGGGTGCCGTGCTGACCGAGGTGCGGGTGTGCCTGACTAAGGACCTGGCGTTTGCCGGCTGCCCGCGCAGCGTCAAGAGCCAGTGCCGGGATGGCGATATTCGGATCCCGACCCAGCGCTAAGCGGACTCAGGCGGGCCCATAACCTTTATGGGCCTGCTCGATCTCCTCCACCAGGCGGTCAATGCCCGCCAGGCGTGCCCGGTTGTCGTGGTCCCAGGGATGGAACCCGGGCTTGAAGTAATGCAACCAGGGCAGCGCCATGCGCGGGAACACGCCCTTGGGTCCGTACAGAAACTTGAGCATCCGCCAGAAGCCCTTCAAATGCCCGCCCGAACGCCGGTCGGCAAACAACAGGCGCAAGTGAAAGTCCAGGATCGTCAGCCAGAACAGCCCCGTGGTGATGAGCATGGTGGAAGTGCGCAGCAGATAACGCTTGGGCCCGGGCTTGATCACGCTGTTCCACACATCAAACGCCACCGCCTTGTGCTCGGTTTCTTCCAGGGCATGCCAGTACCACATCTGCTGGTAACCCTTGACCGAATCCCCGAACCGCGACGGGTCGCTGAGGAGGATTTCCGCGAGCATCGCGGTGTAGTGCTCCAGGGCAATGGTCACCGCCAGGTTGAAGGAGGCGGGCAGGTATTTCTTTTGCGCGTCGAGGATCATCTTCAGCCGACGGTCGAGGGTATTCGCCGGCAGCCCTGCGGCTTGCAGCAGGTCGTTGTAGGCCACGTGCTCGCGGCTGTGCATGGCTTCCTGGCCGATGAAACCCTGGATTTCTTTCTTCAGCTCCGGGTCTTCGATGCGCTGGCGGTAGTGACGCACGCTGTCCATGAAGAACAGTTCGCCCTGGGGAAACAGCAACGACAGTGCGTTGAAAAAGTGGGTAATGAACGGGCCTTGTTCATGCCAGTCCTTGATGCGTTCGGCCGGCAGGGCAAAACGGAGGTCGCGGCGAATCGGCAGCATGGTCGGTACTCCAGTTCAGAGACGGTGCTCTTCGTTGGTTTCAAGGATGGGCGAGGGCGCATTGCGTTGCTTGGGCGCCATGCGTTTGCTGGCCAACACCACCAGCGCTTGATAGGCGGCAGGCAGGCAGCGGGCGAGCAGGTCCAGAAAATAGGCGTCGCGGCCAATCAGCACGCGGCGTTTGTTTTTGCGTACGCCTTGCAGGATCACTTTGGCGGCCTGGTCGGCGTCGGTGATGAACAGCTTTTCGAAGTCGGCCCGGGCCTGCTGTTCGCTGTGAATCAGGAAGCCGGTCATGTTGGCGTCGATCCGGCTGCTGCGGCAGATGTCGGTGCGGATCCCGCCAGGGTGCACGCAGGTGGCCGAGACCCCGCTTTTTTGCAGGTCGAGTTCCTGGCGCAAGGACTCGGTAAAACCACGCACGGCGAACTTGGTGGCGTTGTAGCCGCTCATGCCCGGCTGGGCGAACAGGCCGAACACGCTGGAAGTGTTGACCACATGCCCATCGCCGCTGGCCTTGAGGTACGGCAAAAAGGCCTTGGTGCCGTACACCACGCCCCAGAAGTTGATCCCGACGATCCATTCCAGGTCGGTGTAGTCCACGCCTTCGACGGTGCTCGACAGCGCGACGCCGGCGTTGTTGAAGATCAGGTTGATCTGGCCATGTTCGGCGGCGCATCGGGCGGCCCAGTCTTCCACGGCCTGGCGCTCGGAAACGTCCAGCACCTGCGAGGTGACCAGCACCGGTGCAAGCACCTGGGCCTTGATCAGTGCGACGGTCTGCTCCAGGCCCTGGCTGTTTTTATCCGCCAGCGCCAGGTGGCAGCCTTCACGCGCCAACGCCAGGGCCAACGCGCGGCCCATGCCGGAAGCGGCGCCGGTAATGGCCGCCACGCGACCGTTGAATGACTTCATGACAGGCTCCCTTCTGCGGTGGTGTGGGTCGTTGCGGCCGGGCGCGCGGTGGACGGTATCGGCACCAGGCTGGCGACGTAGTCCTTGAGGGCGAAATGCCGGGTGACCTGCTTGAAACGCCAGGTGGAGCCGGGCCACAGCGTGGTGTTCTTGCCGGTGCGTGGGTCCAGGTACCAGCTCTTGCAACCGCCGGTGGACCAGATGGTGCCGTTGAGTTTTTCCTGCAGCCTGGCGTTGTAGGCCAGTTCCACCGCCGGCTTGACGTCCACCGTGGCGATGCGATGGCGCTGCATTTGCTGCAGGGCATCGAGGATGTAGGTGACCTGGGCCTCGATCATCAGAATCATCGAGTTATGCCCCAGCCCGGTGTTGGGGCCGACGATCAGGAACAGGTTTGGATAGCCCGGCACCGTGGTGCCCAGGTAGGCGTGGGCGCCGTCTTGCCAGGTGTCCATCAGGTCGATGCCGTGGCGCCCGATGATGCAGTTGCGGGGCAGCGGATCGGTGGCCTGGAAGCCGGTGCCGAAGATGAGGCAGTCGGCCGGGTGCTTGATGCCGTCGGCGGTGATCACCCCGTCCGCCTCGATGCGCAGCACGTTGTCGGTTACCACCTGCACATTGCTGCGGGACAGGGCCGGGTAGTAGTCGTTGGAGATCAGCACGCGCTTGCAGCCGATGGTGTAGTCCGGCGTCAGGGTCTTGCGCAGGGAAGGGCGGGCCACTTGTTTGTGCAGGTGGCGCACGGCGATTTTCTGCACCATTTTCATCAGGCGCGGGTGCAGGGCAAAGCCCACCACGCGACCTTCCAGTGCCCAATAGAACGCGCCGCGTACCAGGCGCTGGGTGAACGGCAGGTGCTTGAATGCCCAGCGCTCGAAGCGTGAAATCGGCCGGTCGGGCTTGGGCATGATCCACGGCGGGGTGCGCTGGAACAGGTCCAGGTGGGCCACCTGCGGCGCAATCTGCGGCACGAACTGAATGGCACTGGCGCCGGTGCCGATCACCGCCACGCGCTTGCCCTTCAATGAATACTCGTGGTCCCACTGCTGGGAGTGGAAGCGCTTGCCCTTGAAGCTGTCCAGGCCCGGAATATCCGGCAGTGCCGGGCGCGACAGGCCGCCCATTCCCGACACCAGCACCCGCGCACTCACCTGGCGGCCATTGCTGAAGCTCAGGCTCCAGCGCTGTTGCGCCTCATCAAATACCGCCTTCTCCAGGCCCATGCCAAAGCGCAGGAACGGCACCAGTTCGAAGCGCCGGGCGCACTGCTCCAGGTAGGCGCGAATCTCCGCCTGTGGCGCAAATTGCCGGGTCCAGTCCGGGTTGGGCGCAAAGGAAAACGAATAGACATGGGATTGCACGTCGCAGGCGCAACCGGGGTAGTGGTTGTCCCGCCAGGTGCCGCCGAGAGCATCGGCCTGTTCGGCAATAAAGAAGTCGTGGAACCCGGCTTCCTTGAGTTTGATCGCCATGCACAGCCCGGCAAATCCGGAACCGATGATGGCGATGTCGATGGTGTCATGGGCATTCATAGGCTGTCCCTCGTGGGCCGGTGGCGCCTTACGGGTGTCGACATCGGATGTGCTCCTTGTTTTTGTTTTGGCTTTTTAGATAGAACACCATTGCAAAGGAAAATTGAATTATTTATTTTAAAAAAGATTTTAAATAATCTACCTGAAAATATCGTCTAGGCTACGACCCAGTTCCTCATGTGCGACTCATCCGACGGACGAGAGCTTGTACGCACACAGTTAAGGTCCAGGGTGGACGATGGCTGAGGCCTTGACCAATACCGGTCGGGCCGCCAGCAACGCAGGGATGCAGAGGACCGAGCTATGGCTGTCGAGTGGGTTGTCGCTGCGGGTGTGTGTGTAGGGTTAAGCGTAGTGTTGTGGGCCTTCAGTGCCCGGATGACACGGCGTATAGAGGCTGCTGTTCCGATCAACGGGCGCTTTCTGGAGATCAACGGCGAGCGCTTTCATTATGTAGACGAGGGCAAGGGCCCACCGCTGGTGATGATCCACGGGCTGATGGGCAGCAGTCGCAACTTGACGTACGCCTTGTCTGCCCAATTGCGTGAGCACTTTCGAGTGATCACCGTGGATCGTCCGGGGTCGGGTTATTCCACCCGGCATGCCGGCACGGCCGCGGACCTGCCTGGCCAGGCTCGGCAAGTCGCCAGCTTTATCCAGACGCTGGACCTGGATAAGCCGCTGGTGCTGGGGCATTCCCTCGGCGGGGCGATTGCCCTGGCCCTGGCCCTGGACCATCCCCACGCGGTGTCCGGATTGATCCTGGTGGCGCCCCTGACCCATCCCCAGCGCCTGCTGCCGCTGGTGTTTATGTCGTTGGCGATACGCCCGGGATGGCTGCGACGCTTTATGTCGCACACCCTGACCATGCCGATCGGATTGCTGACCAAAGGCTCGGTGGTCAAGGGCGTGTTTGCCCCCGACCCGGCCCCGGAAGACTTCGCCACCCGTGGCGGCGGCTTGTTGGGCATGCGGCCCGAGAACTTCTATGCCGCCTCCACCGAGATCAACCTGGTCAACGATTTCCTGCCGGACATGGTCAAGCGCTACCCGCAGCTGACGTTGCCGATCGGGCTGATTTATGGCGCGCAGGACAAGGTGCTGGATTTCCGCAAACACGGGCAGGCCCTGGCCAGCCTGGTGCCGGGCCTGAAGCTGCAGCTGGTGGAAGGGCGCGGGCATATGTTGCCGATCACGGCCACCGAGCGTGTCGCGGCGGTGGTCGAGCAGATAGCCAAGCGCGTCCGGCCGCCGGAAAGCGCCACGGTGTTGCACACGCCGTTTGCGTTGGCGAGTAAATAATTGTGCGACTGAACTCGCGGTTCGAACTCGTCAATGCTTGCTCTAGACGCCTGACCAAACGGCTGAAAAAGAGACTGCCCGGTCACGTTCAAAAGGGTTCAAGAAACTAGTTGACGACCTAACGATTCCGCGCTATTTATTTAAAAAAATTATTTCAATGTCTAATTTGAAACAATTTTTGAAATGCCTAAGAGCGAATAAAATAATGAAAAAAACGCCTTTTATCGCATGGTTGAATTCTCGGGGCAGTCACCGCTCCGTGTACCTGTCCAGTGTTGATTTTTGCTCCCTGCCTGCCTGCGTCGTGCGGAGGCTGCCATGAATCAGACCCTGGCTGCCCCGAACGTCTGGACCGACGGCAAGCGCCACCTGTGGTGGCTCGGCATCATGCCCCTGGCAACCCCAATTCTCTCTGGTGCCCTGGCCATCACTACCGGCGTGCAACAACTGTGGTGGGTCGGTGTGCTGGTGATCTTCGGCCTGATCCCGCTGATCGACGGCCTGCTGGGTGAAGACGTCAGCAACCCGCCCGAGTCCGCCGTCAGCAACCTCGAATCCCAAAGCTACTACCGCTGGATCGTCTACACCGGCGTGCTGTTTGTCATCTCATCCCTGGTGGTCACCGGGTGGCTGGCCGCAGGCGGTATCGACTGGATTATCAATGGCGGCCTGTTGCATGCCACCGCCACCCTGGACCCGTCGAGCTGGCTGGCGAAAACCGCCGCGTTCATCACCGCGCGCACCGAGCTGCATGGCCAGGTGAGCTGGTTCACCTACCTGGGCATGGCAATGTCCACTGGCGCTGCCACCGGCATCGCCATCAACACCGCCCATGAGCTGGGGCACAAGCCGCGCCTGCTGGAAGTCGTGCTGGCCAAGATCACCCTGGCGCCGACCTTCTACGGGCACTTCTACACCGAACACAACCGTGGCCACCACGTGCGCGTCGCCACCCCGGAAGACCCGGCCAGTTCGCGGTTGGGGGAGAGCTTCTGGGCCTTCCTGCCGCGCTCGGTATGGTTCAGCGCCCGCTCGGCGTGGAACCTGGAGCGTGAACGCCTGCGCAAACTCGGCCTGCCGGCCTGGCACTGGAAGAACGCCGTACTCAGCGCCTGGATGTACAGCGTGGTGTTGTGGGGCGCGATGATTGCCTGGCTGGGCGCGGCAGTGATTCCATTCCTGATCATCCAGGGCATCTACGGTTTCTCGCTGCTGGAAGTGGTGAACTATGTCGAGCACTACGGCCTGAAACGCCAGAAGTTGCCCAACGGTCGTTATGAGCGTTGCTCGCCACGGCATTCCTGGAACAGTAATCGGATTGTCACCAATATCTTTCTGTTCCAACTGCAGCGGCACTCCGACCATCACGCCAACCCAACCAGAAGTTATCAGTCACTGCGTCATTTTGATGAATCGCCGCAACTTCCATACGGTTATGCCAGCATGATTGTCTGGGCGTATGTACCGTACTTGTGGCGACGACGCATGGATCACCGGGTACTTAATCATTACGCCGGGGATATTACCCTGACCAATCTTCAACCTTCACAGCGTTTGAAGTACCTGGAGAAGTACAGCAACACCACCAGACCCTTCTAACGAAAGCAGTCAGTTGTAGGGCGTACTCGGGATCTGTGTATCGCGCAGGTTTTCATCGCCCAGGCTTTACCGGTTTCCAGTACGGCTTAGTTGCAAGACAGTTGTTTGACCCGAACAAAAAATAAAATGAAGGGAAGGACGTACACCATGCAAAACCCTGCCAAGTTCACCACGCACATTGTATTGGCCGCGCTGGGCCTGATCGTTTACCACCAGGCCCAGGCCGCCCGTATCGAACCTGCCGGCAGCGCGTTTACTGCCCAGGGCCCCATCAGCTTTTCCAAAGGCGCGCTGATCAGCGCGGATTGCACCATCAAGGTCGCCGGCAAAGTGGCGGCGGATGGGTCGTCAGTAAATGTCGACAAAGTTGAGTTCGACGGCGGCCTCAAGTGCAGCCGGGTCGAAGCCATCAACTTGCCGTGGGTATTGGTGGCTAAAGATACCAGGAGCGGCTCGATGTCGAAGATCGCCGTGGATGTGCATGCCTTTGGTTTGGGCGGCAAGTGCGGGCCTTCTACTGCCGATGGAACCTGGGATAACGCCACCGGCAAGCTGGAAGCGTCGAATGTGCCTATCGGCGAAGACTGCAAGATCAAGACGGTGTCGATCAAGATGCCGCCGAGTTTCAAAGTTGTTGAGTAACAGTGGGATGTTGTAGCGGTAATTGAATTGAAATTTGGCTGGAAAGGGAAGTTCTGCAGATTCACCGTGACCTCTCGATCATGGCCATTACCCCTGGCGAAATGACTCGCCATAACATGTGAGGAAAAATAATGAAAAGCTTGAAAACCCTCGTGTCTTTGACTGCTTTGACTGTTTGCATGGGTGCTGCTTCGATGGCCAGTGCGGCGTCTTTCAGCCCTATTGGTGCAAGCATCACCGCTAACGGCAGCATTACGGTCAAATCGCCGTCGTCGTTTCAGCAGCCAGTGACTTGCAACATTCTTTTCCAGGGTGTTGTTAACGCCGATGGTACTGCCAATATCAATAGCGCCACCGTATCGGGTTCCAACAGCCTGTGCGCATTGCCCAAGATGACTAACCTGCCATGGAAACTATCGGCTACCTCCGTTACTGCGGGTACCGTGACCAACGTTGGCTACACCATCGCAGGTGCACCGCCAATCATTCCTGCCACCAACTGCGGCCCGACCACTATTGCCGTGGGCCTGGCGTCAACTGCCAGCCCAGCTTCCAGCACGATCACTGCAACCAACCAGACGCTGACCGGCAGTTGCACCGTGGTGTCGCTGAGCCTCACCGCACCGGGTGCCGTGGTAATTCCTTGATAGGCGTACTCCGTAAAAAGGGTTGATCACCCCGATGGAAGGCAGGCGCCTCGCGAGAGGCGCTTGTTCAGGGATGGACAGCCAACGGATCGGCTGACAACACCGTTCATTGCGCTTGGTGAATACGTCACCAGACAGGTGGAAAAACATGGAAAGCTTGAAAACGTTCGTGGGTGCTACTGCTGTTGCAATGTGCATTTGTGCGGCTTCGATGGCCAACGCGGCGTCTTTCATTCCTGCCGACCAATCATTTACCACCGTTAACGGCACCCTGACGCTGAAGTCGCCGTCTTCGATGAGGACACCTGTAACGTGTAATATCCAGTTTGTTGGGCGGGTATCCCACGATGGTTCCACGGCAAGTCTGACCAGTGTTTATATCGCCGGCAGCAACGCCCTGTGTGCCATGTATCGTGTCAGTAACTTGCCATGGGTATTGAGTCCAACAGCCAGTGCTTTCGGCGCATTATCTAATGTCAGTTTCACTGTGGCGAGCCTTCCGCCAATCATTCCTGGTACTAACTGCGGTCCTGCAACTATTAGCGTTTCTCTCTTCAATAACACCGATGGCTTAAATCTTTATGCAATCAATCAGGTACTTCCCGGTAGCTGTGAAGTTGTGTCGATGCGCTTCGCAATGCCATACCTGATGATAAATCCTTGATAAACGAATTTTGATCGGCTTGCGCCTCAGGCGAGGTGTCTGGCCATGTAACTGATGCCGGCGGAGCCGGTGGATAACAATAAAAAGTCTGGGGACTAAGACAATGCAAAGCCTTACCACACGTATTTCTCTAACTGCGCTGCTGCTTGGCCTGGCATTCACATCCTCAATGACCCACGCGGCATCGTTTGCCCAGGCGGGCGCCGCATTTACTGCCACTGGCTCGATCTCTACCGCAGTAAAACTTTTGGTATGGACACCCGTCCCTTGCACAGTCGCGCTGACCGGAAAGGTCGCTTCCGACGGTTCAAGTGCGACCATCACCGGTGCCACTTTTACGGGCAACGCACTGTGCGGAGTTTCCGGGCCGCTTAATCTGCCGTGGACCCTCGTACCGACGAATGCCAGCACCGCAACACTTTCAGGTTTCGCCGAGAAGTTCTTCTCCGACACGTGCGCGTCTCCAAGTACGTTGACCACGCAATGGAGTGCTGCTGATAACACCTTTAGCCTCCTTAGCCCTCACACCGTAAGCGACAGCTGCCGAATCACGGCATTCAGTTTCAAGCCTTCGCCAGTCCTCACTATTAGTCCTTGAACTTGATCATCAGATCAAAGGTTGAAATATGCCCCTGAACGGGCAAACGAAGCAGCAAGACGAGCCGGCTCGAGCAGGCTCAGTTTGATAACAATAAGGAGTGCCGCATGAATAATAAAAAACAACAGGTGCAGGCTGTATTGGGGCTCGCATTGCTGGGGGGGCTGATGATTACCGCTCCGGCGCAGGCAGGTGGTTTTGCTACCCCGACCTATGGCGCGCAGGGCTGGGGCCGTGCCTTTGGTGGTGGTTCGCTGTTCAAGGATGACCCTTCAGCTGCGTACAACAACCCGGCTGCCATGGCATTTATTGATCACACTATCGTGCAGCAAACCGTCGATTACGCCCGCGTCAATATCAAGTACAAGGGCAGTGCTTACGACTACAAGGGAGATCCGAGCAGTTCCAGCGTCATTGATCCGTTGACAGGTATACCTACCTCAACCCCGCGCACAGGCAACGGCGGCGAAGCAGGCTTCACCGCTTGGCTGCCTACCGGCTTTGCGGTGATTCCGCTCAATGACCGTTTTGCGCTCGGCTTTAGCGCTGTTGTCCCTCAAGGCATGAAAAGTACCTGGGACCCGGATTGGAAGGGTCGCGACTTCGCCGTCGACACCAAGATCGAAACGGTAGGTGTGACGGGCTCGCTGTCGTTCAAGGTCAACGACCAGTTCTCCATTGGTGGTGGCGCCATCGTGCAGCACAGTAGTGGCTTCGTCAGCCAGAACGTCGACCTGCTGGCAGCGGCGGCCTTGTCGCCAGGATTGGGCGGTGCACCCTTTCCTTCAGGGGTTGGGCATGCCTTGATGCGGGTCAAGGTAGATAACACCTCTGTCGGCTGGTTTGCCGGCGTGGTCTGGAAGCCGACGCTGCAGGATACTGTTGGCCTGAACTACCACGCCAAGATCAAGAACAAGCTGGAGGGTAACTACAATATCTATGCCGATGACGGCTCCAGAAGCCTGATGACCGATATCAACCCTGCTTTCGGCAAAACCCTGGTAGAGCAGGCGTACCCGGGCCTGCATCTGTACCCGGATGGCGCCAACGCCTCAACCCAGCTGGATATTCCGGCCAATGCCGCGATTGATTGGGTGCACGTGTTCAACGACCGCTTCACCCTGGGTGTCAGCGCCATGTGGACGCAATGGTCTTCGTTCAAGGACCTGACCCTGAAGTCCGACGGCAGCACCATCGTGTCGATTCCCTACAAGTACCGTGACGTCTGGATGCTGTCGGTGGGCGGTGACTACAAACTCACCGACGACTGGACCGTGCGTGCCGGTGTCGCCAATGACCAGACTCCAACCCGTAACTCCACACGTGACCCACGTATTCCTGACGGTGACCGCTGGTTTGCTTCCCTGGGCCTGAGCTACGCCGTAAGAGCTATTCCGGGGCTGACCCTGGACGGTGCGTACTCCCGGCAGTTTGTGGAAGAGGTCAAGTTGAAGACGCAGAACGTCGATCGTCTCGGCGGCGCACGCCTGGATGGCAAGGTCGACAGCAAAGGGGAGGTGGTCAGCTTATCAGCGACTTACGCGTTCTGATCGCGTGCAGTGAAGTGAATTGACTAGCCGATAAAGGAGGGCGGCAAGCGCATCTTGCTGCTCTTCCGGCATTTCTCACGTGTTCCCTTTGATCCATCAGGCTGACTTGCTCAGCCCTTGATTTTTTCGTCCAAGCATTAAATAAAAATTTCAAAACAAAATTTGAATTTATCTTTTCAAGTTTGTAGTGTGGCTTTACGTCACAGGTCATTCCGATCTGCCCGGGCGTTGGCCGTACCCTGAATTGAGTAGAGGTATCCCCATGGTTATCTGGTTATTGGCGGGACTCGCAGCAGCGATTGCCCTGGCGTATCGACAAGCCGCTGCCACCCTCTGGCTGGGTGCCGGCCTGGTCTGGCTGGCGGCCGGTTACCTGTTCAACGCAGTCGCCGGTTTCGGCGCCGGCGTGGTGGCGGTGCTGGTGGTGTTGCCCGCGCTGCTGCTGACGATCAAACCCCTGCGCCGCACCCTGTTGACCAGCAAGGCCCTGGGCCTTTTTCGCGGCATCATGCCGGCGATGTCCGACACCGAGCGTGCTGCCATCGAGTCCGGAACCGTGTGGTGGGACGCCGAGCTGTTCAGCGGCAAACCGCGCTGGGAACGCCTGCTGCAAGCCGCACCCGCCAGCCTCAGCGCTGAAGAACAGGCTTTCCTCGACAACGAAGTGGAGACCCTGTGCGACATGTCCAACGACTGGGAAACCACCCAGGTCTGGCAAGACATGTCCCCCGAAGGCTGGCAGTACACCAAGGATGCCGGCTTCCTCGGCATGATCATTCCCAAGCAGTACGGCGGCAAAGGCTTCTCTCACTATGCGCATTCGCAAGTGGTGATGAAGCTCTCGACCCGCTGCTCGGCGGCGGCGATTTCAGTGATGGTGCCCAACTCCCTGGGCCCGGCCGAACTGCTGCTGCACTACGGCACCGACGCCCAGCGCAACTACTACCTGCCACGCCTGGCACGGGGCGAAGACATCCCGTGCTTCGCCCTGACCAGCCCGTATGCCGGCTCCGACGCCGGCGCGATTCCAGACTTGGGCATCGTCTGCAAGGGCATGCACGAAGGTGAGGAAGTGCTGGGTTTCCGTGTGACCTGGGACAAGCGCTACATCACCCTCGGCCCAATCGCCACCGTGCTCGGCCTGGCCTTCCGCGCCGAAGACCCGGACGGTCTGCTCGGCCAGCCGGGTTCCCTGGGCATCACCTGCGCGTTGATCCCCACCACCCATCCGGGGGTGAACAGCGGCCGGCGTCACTGGCCACTCAATGCCGTATTCCAGAATGGCCCGACCACCGGCAAGGATGTGTTTATCCCGCTGGAATGGGTGATCGGCGGCCGCGAGCAAGTCGGCAACGGCTGGCGGATGTTGATGGAATGCTTGGCGGCTGGCCGGGCGATTTCCCTGCCGTCGGCCAACGTCGGCCTGGGCAAGGTGGCTGTGCGCGGCACCACCGCTTATGCGGCGATGCGCAAGCAATTCGGCCTGCCCATCGGCAAGTTCGAAGGCGTGCAGGCGCCCCTGGCGCGCATGGCCGGGCATTTGTATGCCTGCGACGCGGTGCGCAAGGTCTCGGTGGCGTCACTGGATGCCGGTGAAAAACCCTCGGTGATCTCGGCCATCGCCAAATACCACGTTACCGAGCGGGCGCGGATCATCGTCAACGACGGCATGGACATCGTGGCCGGCAAGGGCATCTGCATGGGGCCCAACAACTTCCTCGCCCGGGCCTACCAGCAAAGCCCCATCGCCATCACGGTGGAAGGCGCGAACATCATGACTCGCTGCCTGATCATCTACGGCCAGGGCCTGATCCGCTGCCATCCGTATGTGTTCCGCGAGATGGAAGCGGCGCGCAATACGGACCGGCGCAAGGCCCTGGTGGACTTCGACAGCGCGATGTTCGGTCACCTGAGCTTCGTGCTGGCCAATACCGTGCGTGCCGCAGTGTATTCGCTGACGGGCGGACGGCTGATTTCCGTGCCGGGCAAGACCGATCCGGCGTTGGCGTCCTACTACCGCCAGGCCAATCGGCTGTCGGTGGTGTTGGCGTTGATCTCGGACATTTCCATGGGCGTGCTGGGCGGTGCCCTCAAGCGCAAGGAAAGCATCACCGGGCGGCTGGGGGACATTCTGTCCCAGCTGTACATCCTGTCCTGCGTGCTCAAGCGTTTTGAGGATGATGGCCGGCCACAGGCAGATTTGCCGCTGGTGCATTGGGCGGCCCAGGACGCGTTGCTGCGCGCCCATGAGGCCCTGGCCGAAGTGCTCGACAACTACCCGTCGAAAGCCGCGGCGGCGGTGGTGCGTGGCTTGACGTTCCCGTTCGGTATTCCACAGCGCAAACCGTCGGATCGCCTGTTGGCGCAAGTGGCGGAGCTGGTGCAGGTGCCGGGGGAAACCCGCGACCGCTTGCTGGGCAATTCCTACATTCCTCGGCCGGAAATCGACAAGCTGGCTTACGGCGAGCTGGCCTTGCGCCTGTTGCCGCAAGTGGAGCTGATCGAGGCGCGGCTCAAGGGGGCGATCAAGCAAGGCCTGATCGAGCCAATGCCGATTTCCAGTGCGGCGTTTACTCCGTGGCGAGTCAAGGCGCGGGCGCTGGACCTGATCAGCGAGGAAGACGACAGCTTGCTCGCGCGCTATGTGGAATATGGCGATCACGCGATCCAGGTGGACGACTTCCCGCAGGACTTCGGTTTGCTGGAAGCCTTGCAACAGCGCCAGCAGGCGCTGGAACAGGCCGCCAAACCGAGCGCAAGACGCCGCGCCAACCAAGGCGAAAACGCGCCGGTCAACTGACTGGAACTGGAGGAACACGACCCCTGTAGGAGCTGGCTTGCCTGCGATAGCGTTGGTTCAGTGCCAGATGTGTTGGCTGACACACCGCAATCGCAGGCAAGCCAGCTCCTACAAGGATCGGGTTTCCATGGCAACACCGTGTTTGTGAGTGAATTTATCCATGAGTGACAGCTACCTCTCTTTCGTCAATTCCCCCTGGGGAGCCTGGTTGGCCCGCACTGCCGGGCTGCCCCAACCCCTGGCATTGCAACGTCACCGCAGCGGCCAGCAAGGCCTGGCCAACCCGGTAATCGTCGCGGGGGTAGGGCGCCTGGGGGCGCAAATCCAGCGCATCTTCACCGCCACCGATACAGTGACCGCCACCGCTGCGACCCTCAAGGCGCCCTCCACGGTCAAGGTCCAGGGCGCGGTGTTCGACGCCAGCGACATCGCCGACCTCAAGCAGTTGGACGAGCTCTACGAATTCTTCCACGCCAACGCCAGGCGCCTTGGGCAGCACGCCCGGGTGGTGGTGCTCGGCACCGCGCCGGAGCAGTGCAAGGACCTGCCCCAGGCCATTGCCCAGCGTGCCCTTGAGGGCCTGGTGCGTTCGTTGGCCAAGGAGTTGCGCCGGGCGATCACCGTGCAGTTGATCTACGTCGCACCGGGTGCCGAGGACGGGCTGGAAAGCAGCCTGCGGTTCTTCCTGTCGCGGCGCTCGGCCTATGTCTCGGGGCAGGTGGTGCGCCTCGAAAAAACCGTCGATAGCCCAACCGAAATCAACTGGGACAAACCCCTCGGCGGCCGCCGTGCCCTGGTCACCGGCGCCTCCCGTGGCATCGGCCTGGCAATCGCCCAGGTGCTGGCCCGCGATGGAGCCCATGTGGTCTGCGTGGATGTGCCCCAGGCCCAGGATTCGCTGCAACAGGCGGCCGGCAGTGTCGCAGGCACCGCACTGGCGCTGGACATCACCGCCACCGATGCCGCGCAGCAGTTGCACGCCCATGTCAGCCAACACGGTGCATTCGACGTGGTGGTGCACAACGCCGGGATTACCCGCGACAAGACCATCGCCAAGATGACTGAGACCGCGTGGCGCAGCGTACTGGCGGTCAACCTGGAAGCACCGTTGCATCTGAGCACGGCGCTGCTGGAAAGCCAGGGCCTGAATCCGGGCGGGCGGATCGTGTGTGTCTCATCGATTTCCGGTATCGCCGGCAACCTCGGGCAAAGCAACTACGCCACCTCCAAGGCCGGGGTGATCGGCCTGGTACAAGGCCTGGCCCCGCAGGCGGCGGCGCAGCAAGTGACGGTGAATGCCGTGGCACCGGGCTTTATCGAAACCCAGATGACCGCGAAGATCCCGCTGATGATTCGCGAAGCGGGGCGGCGGATGAACTCGATGTCCCAGGGCGGGCAACCCATCGACGTGGCAGAAACCATCGCCTGGCTGGCGCATCCGGCATCCGGCGGGGTCAATGGCCAGGTGGTGCGGGTCTGCGGCCAAAGCCTGTTGGGAGCCTGAGCATGGACTATGTGACGCAGATTATTGACCCGCCGCCCTCGCGCTCGCGGCTGTTGCTGGACGGGGTATTGGGGCTGCGCAAACCGAAGCTGGAAGGCGAGCCGACGTTGCCGAAAGAACGCCTGGTGCGTTCGGCCGTCGAGCTGTCTGCCCAAGGGATCGCGGCTTACGGTCGGGCCTGTGGTTTCCGCCATGAGCAAGGCGTGCCGCTGTCCTATCCCCATGTGCTGGCGTTCCCCTTGCACCTGATGCTGCTGACCCGCCCGAGTTTCCCGTACCCGGCCAGCGGCATGGTGCATTTGGCCAATCGCATCCGCCAGCATCGACGGCTGGAGGCGGGCCAGGCCTTGCGCCTGGAGGTGTATTGCGAACGCTGGGTCGCCCATCCCAAGGGCCAGGCCCTGAGCATCGCCACCCGTGGCTACAGCGCGGGCGCCCTGATATGGGAGAGCGACAGCCTGTACCTGCGCCGTGACGTAAACGCGCCGGTTGGCGAGCCGTGGGACGACGCGTTGCCCTTGCAGGAAGAAGGTTTGCTGCGCACTCAACGCTGGGTGCTGCCGGCGGATCTGGGGCGGCGTTTCGCCAGGGTCTCGGGGGATTTCAATCCGATTCACACCTCGGTGATTGGCGCCAAACTCTTCGGCTTTCGCCGGGCCATCGCCCACGGCATGTGGACCCTTGGCCGCGCCCTGGCCGCCCAGCAACCCCCCGGCGGACTGGACCAGGCCGAGGCCCATTGCGACTTCAAGCTGCCGATCTTCCTGCCCGGCCAGGTGGCGCTGTGGAACGTTCCGCCAACCGGCCCGCGCCGTGAGTTTGAAGTGCGTAATTTCGCCGGTGACAAACCCCATATGCGTGGGCTGTTTATCTGGAATGAGACCGATCGATGAGTGACTACAGTTTCAACCCGGCCCCGACGCGCCGCGTGGCGATTATCGGCGGCAACCGTATCCCGTTCGCCCGCTCCAACACTGTGTACGCCCATGGCAGCAACCAGGATCTGCTGGTCGCCGCCCTGCAAGGCCTGGTGGACCGCTACAACCTTCACGGCCTGCGCCTGGGCGAGTTTGCCGCGGGTGCGGTGATCAAGCATTCCCGGGATTTCAACCTGGCCCGGGAAAGCCTGCTGTCTACCACACTGTCTCCCGAAACCCCGGCCTACGACCTGCAACAAGCCTGCGGCACCGGCCTGGAAGCGGCGTTGCTGGTGGCCAACAAGATCGCCCTTGGGCAGATCGAAGTGGGCGTTGCCGGTGGTTCCGACACCACCTCCGACGCGCCCATCGGCATCAACGAGTCCCTGCGCCGCACCTTGCTTTCAGCCAACCGCGCCAAGGGCACCGGCGCCAGGTTGAAGGCCTTGATGGGGGTGCGCCCGTCGATGTTTTTCAAGCCGCTGCTGCCGCGCAATGGCGAGCCGCGCACCGGCTTGTCCATGGGTGAACACTGCGAGGAAATGGCCAAGCGCTGGCAGATCAAGCGCCTGGCCCAGGACGAGTTGACCCTCACCAGCCACCAGCGGCTGGATGCGGCGTACAAGCAGGGTTTCTTCGATGATTTGATCAGCCCGTATCGCGGCCTGGCCCGGGACAACAACCTGCGGGCCGACGCCAGCCTGGAGAAACTTGCCGGCCTGTCACCGGCCTACGACCGCCAGAACGGCACGCTCACCGCCGGCAACTCCACGCCCCTGACTGACGGCGCGTCGGTGGTGCTGCTGGCCAGCGAGGAATGGGCCGCCGAGCGCGGCTTGCCCGTATTGGCGTACCTGCGAACCGGTGAAACCGCTGCGGTGAATTTCGTCGACGGCACCGAAGGCCTGCTGATGGCGCCGGCCTACGCCGTGCCACGCATGCTCAAGCGCGAGGGCCTGACGTTCGCCGACTTCGATCTGTTCGAGATCCACGAAGCCTTCGCCGCCCAGGTGCTGTGCACCCTCAAGGCCTGGGAAGACCCGGATTACTGCCGCGACCGCCTGGGCCTCGACGCGCCGCTGGGCAGCATCGACCGCAGCAAGATGAACGTCAACGGCGGCTCCCTCGGCTGCGGCCACCCCTTCGCCGCCACCGGTGGCCGGCAACTCGCGGCACTGGCCAAGGCGATCCACCAGCGTGGCGGCGGCCGCGGCCTGATTTCGATCTGCGCGGCGGGTGGGTTGGGCATTACCGCTATCGTCGAAAAGTAGTTCCCACCATAAAAACAACAAGGAGACTGCCATGAACGCTGTAAGCCTGGAACAGACCGAACGCCTCTGGTTGAACGCTTACCTGCCCGGCGTACCGGCAGACATCGACGCCGGCATCGAGGATTACCCGTCGTTGCGCGAGGTGTTCCTGGAGCACCTGCACAAATTCCGCGACCGCGTGGCCTACGTCAGCATCGGCACCGAAATGACCTACGCCGACTGGGAGGTGCAGGGCATCGCCTTTGCTGCGTGGCTGCAAGCCCAGGGTGTGAAGAAGGGCGACCGGGTGGCGCTGATGATGCCCAACTGCTTGCAGTACCCGATCTGCCTGCTGGGCACGATCCTCGCGGGTGCGGTGGTGGTCAACGTCAACCCGCTGTACACCGCCCGGGAGCTGCAGCATTTGCTCAAGGACAGTGGCGCAGAGACCCTGGTGATCTTCGAAAACTTCGCCCACACCCTGGAGAAAGTGGTGGCCGCCAGTACCGTCAAACGTGTGGTGATCGCGGCCATCGGTGACCTGCTCGGCACCTTCAAGGGCGCGGCGATGAACTTCATCCTGCGCAGCGTGCAGAAGCAGGTGCCGCGTTTCAACCTGCCGGGGGCCGTGCGTTTCAACCAGGTGTTGAAACAGGGACGCGGGCAAACCCATCTCGCCGTGCCGATGAACCGCGAAGACCTGGCCTTCCTGCAATACACCGGCGGCACTACCGGCGATGCCAAGGGCGTCATGCTCAGCCATCGCAATATCATCGCCAACCTGTTGCAGGCCAAGGCGTGGGTCGGTGATCAGCTCGATCAGAACCAGCAGGAAACCAACGTCACCCTGCTGCCGCTGTACCACATCTTTTCCCTGACGGTGAACTGCCTGATGTTCATGTGCCTGGGCGGGCGCAACATCCTGATCGCCAACCCACGGGATGTGAAGCGGGTGCAGATGATCCTGCGCAAGGAGCGTTTCAACGGGATTGCCGGGGTGAATACGCTGTTCAACGGCCTGCTGGAAAACAAGGAATTCTGCGCCCGGGATTTTTCCGATTTGCGCATGGTGATCGCCGGCGGCATGGCCACCCATACCGCTGTGGCCAAGCGCTGGAAGGAAGTCACCGGCTTGCCGATCATCGAAGGCTACGGCCTCACTGAATGTTCGCCGGTGGTGAGCATCAGCCCCATCGACATCTCACGCATGCGCGAGATGGAATTCACCGGCAGTATCGGCGTGCCGTTGCCGTCGACCTGGGTGCGGTTCATTCGTGAGGACGGTGAGTTGGCGGAACTGGGCGAGCAGGGCGAACTGCAAGTACGCGGCCCGCAGGTGATGCAGGGTTACTGGAAACGCCCGGCGGAAACCGCCGAGGTGCTGGATGCCGAAGGGTGGCTGTCTACCGGGGACATCGGGGTGATGAATGAGCAGGGCTTCATCCGCCTGGTGGACCGCAAGAAAGACATGATCCTGGTGTCCGGGTTCAACGTGTACCCCAACGAGATCGAAGACGTGGTGGCGTTGCATCCGGGCGTGGCGGAAGTGGCGGCGATCGGGGTTGAGGATGGGGTGACCGGCGAGCGGGTCAAAATCATCGTGGTGCGCAAGGACCCAAGTTTGACCCAGGAGCAGATTCTGGCGCATTGCCGGGAGTATTTGACGGGGTACAAGGTGCCGCGGTTTGTCGAGTTTCGTACGCAGGAGTTGCCCAAGACGACGGTGGGCAAGGTGTTGCGCCGGGCACTGCGCTAAGCCTTACGATCGTTCCCACGCTCTGCGTGGGAACGCCTCTTGTGACGCTCTGCGTCACGCTTTGGACGCGGAGCGTCCGGGGCTGCATTCCCACGCGGAGCGTGGGAACGATCGTCAGTCGTCGAATCCCACCTGCTCATGAATCTCATCGACCTTCAATTCCAGCCGATACGCCACGGCAATGAACAACGCCTGGCACAGGCACAGCGTCGCACTCAGTGACCTGAACGCAAACGACGAGCCTTCATTCACCAGCAACACCGTGCTCGCCCGCTTGGCCAGGGGCGACAGGTTGCTGTCGGTAATGATCAGGGTCTTGGCCTGATGGTGCTGGGCAATCCGCAGGCAGTGCTGGGTTTCCTTGCCGTACGGCGTAAAGCTGATGGCAATCACCAGGTCGTTGGCCCGCACACTGCGCATCTGCTCACGATAGCTGCCGCCCAACCCCGAGACCAGATGGATGCGCTTGTTGGTGTGCTGCAGGTTGTACACCAAGTAGTCCGCCACGGCGAACGAGCGGCGCACGCCCACCACGTAGATATTGTCGGCATTCACCACCAGGTCCACGGCCTTGTCGAAGGCTGCGTCATCCAGTTCCAGCCCCAGGCGCTCGATCCCGGAGAGGGTGGCATTCACGCACTCACGCGCCAGGTCGCCGCCGCTGGCTTTCTGCGACTTGTTGGCGATCATGCTGCGGATGCGTTGCTGGTAGTTCTGCACCGGT
This sequence comes from Pseudomonas sp. D8002, assembly GCF_013385695.1. Classification (NCBI taxonomy): domain Bacteria; kingdom Pseudomonadati; phylum Pseudomonadota; class Gammaproteobacteria; order Pseudomonadales; family Pseudomonadaceae; genus Pseudomonas; species Pseudomonas sp. D8002. Next base: position 30,401 of record NZ_JACAPM010000020.1, on the reverse strand, counting down.
GTGGTCTTGTGGGTGTAAGCCTCGCGGAACAGCGCCTGCATTTCACTGAAACCACTGAACCCGAAACGCTGGGAAAACCGCACGATGGCCGACGGGTGCACTTCGCATTCACGGGCGATGTCGCTGATGCGGTCGACCATGATCCGATCGCTCTGCTGGCTCATGTAGCTGGCGATGCGCTTGAGCTGGCGCGGCAGGCTCTCGTATTCATCGGTGATCAGCTGCAACAACCGCTCGGCGTTCAGCGGCGGGCTGGCGAGTGCGTCTTCCGGGGCGCTCTGGGACATAGGGAATCCTTCTGGCTTGTTCTTATAGGGCGCTTCGAGGCGCCCCTGACAATAAGTCGATGTGCGCAAGTCTACAGGGTAGGCGCAAAAAAATACCTCGGCATCCCGCCCCACGGTGCAGCTGAAACGATGCACTGCGGCTGGAACATACCGATGATGGCGTATTGGAAAATATATTCCACAAAAAATATTTATAGAATAAATATTGATTGGCGTCACCAGACGTTCTAGTCTGCTTGCACCAAGAGCGTATGCCGCCACCGCGACGGCACACGCAGGCTGATAAAAATAACAGGAGCCAGCATGGGCCAGACTCGTTTTGCCAGTGGGCGTCAATTGGATCTGATTTGCCTGGGACGCCTGGGCGTCGACCTTTACGCACAACAAGTGGGTGCACGGCTGGAGGATGTCTCGAGCTTCGCCAAGTACCTCGGCGGTTCCTCCGCCAACATCGCGTTCGGCACCGCGCGGCTGGGGCTCAAGTCGGCGATGTTGAGCCGGGTAGGGGACGACCACATGGGGCGTTTCCTGCTGGAGTCCCTGGCCCGCGAAGGCTGTGACGTCAGCGGCATCAAGGTCGACCCGGAACGCCTCACCGCCCTGGTGCTGCTGGGCCTCAAGGACCGCGAAACCTTCCCGCTGGTGTTCTACCGCGAGAACTGCGCCGACATGGCCCTGCGCGCCGAAGACATCAGTGAAGCGTTCATTGCTTCCAGCAAGGCGCTGCTGATCACCGGTACCCACTTCTCCACCGACGGCGTGTACAAGGCCAGCATCCAGGCCCTGGACTACGCCGAGAAGCACAACGTCAAACGCGTGCTCGACATCGACTACCGCCCGGTGCTCTGGGGCCTGGCCGGCAAGGCCGATGGCGAAACCCGGTTTGTGGCCGACCAGAATGTCAGCCAGCACGTGCAGAAAATCCTCCCGCGTTTTGACCTGATCGTCGGCACCGAAGAAGAATTCCTGATTGCCGGTGGCAGTGAAGATTTGCTCACGGCATTGCGCACGGTGCGTGGCCTGACCTCGGCCACCCTGGTGGTCAAGCTTGGCCCCCAGGGCTGCACGGTGATCCACGGCGATATCCCGGCCCGCCTTGAAGACGGCGCGATCTACCCCGGGGTACGGGTGGAAGTACTCAACGTGCTGGGCGCCGGCGATGCCTTCATGTCCGGCTTCCTCAGCGGCTGGCTTGAAGACGCCAGCGACGAGCGCTGCAGCCAGTTGGCGAATGCCTGCGGCGGCCTGGTGGTGTCGCGCCATGCCTGCGCGCCGGCCATGCCGACCCGCGCCGAACTTGATTACCTGTTCAACAGCCCGGTGCCGATTACCCGCCCGGACCAGGACGCAGTGCTGCAACGCCTGCACCAGGTCAGCGTGCCGCGCAAGGTCTGGAAGCAGCTGTTTGTATTTGCCTTCGACCACCGCTGGCAGTTGGTGGAACTGGCCCAAAAGGGCGGCCAGGACCCGGCGCGCATCAGCGCCCTGAAGCAACTGTTCATCCAGGCCGTGGAACGGGTTGAAAGCAAACTGGCGGAGCAGGGCGTCGAGGCTGACGTCGGGATTCTGGCCGACCAACGCTTCGGCCAGGACGCGCTGAACGCCGCCAGCGGTCGCGGCTGGTGGATCGCCCGCCCGGTGGAAGTCCAGAATTCACGGCCGCTGGCCTTTGAACACGGGCGCTCGGTGGGCAGCAACCTGATTGCCTGGCCCCGGGAGCAGATCATCAAGTGCCTGGTGCAATTTCACCCCGATGACGAGCCATTGCTGCGCCTGGAACAGGAAGCGCAACTCAAGGCCCTGTATCAGGCGTCCCTGGTCAGCGGCCATGAGCTGCTGCTGGAAGTCGTGCCCCCCAAGGATCACCCGTCCACCTATCCCGACGTGCTCTATCGCAGCCTCAAGCGCCTGTACAACCTGGGCATCTACCCGGCGTGGTGGAAGATCGAGGCGCAGTCGGCCGCAGACTGGAAAAAGCTCGACGAGCTGATCCAGGAGCGCGATCCCTACTGCCGGGGCGTGGTGCTGCTGGGCCTGAACGCTTCCGCCGAATGCCTGGCCGATGGCTTCCAGCAAGCCAGCCAAAGCCAGACCTGCCGCGGGTTCGCCGTGGGTCGCACGATCTTCCAGGAACCGAGCCGAGCCTGGCTGGCGGGGGAGATTGACGATCAAGCCTTGATTGAGCAGGTGCAGTGCATCTTTGAGCAATTGATTAAGGCTTGGCGCAGTTCTCGAAGCTAAACACGGTCAAATGTGGGAGCGGGCTTGCTCGCGAAAGCGGAGTGTCAGTCGACTGATACACCAACTGAACCACCGCCTTCGCGAGCAAGCCCGCTCCCACATAAAGCAGATCTCAGGCAACTCTGAAAAAACAATAATAGGTGCAGCCATGCCCGCTATCCGAATTGGCATCAACCCGATCTCCTGGAGCAACGACGACCTGCCGGCCCTGGGCGGTGAAACGCCGTTGAGCACGGCCCTCAGCGAAGGCAAGGACATCGGCTACGAAGGCTTTGAACTCAACGGCAAATTCCCCAAGGACGCCAAAGGTGTCGGCGATGTATTGCGCCCCTACGACCTGGCACTGGTCTCCGGCTGGTACTCCAGTCGCCTGGCCCGGCGCTCGGTGGCGGAAGAAATCGAAGCCATCGCCAGCCACGTCGAACTGCTGCGTGAAAACGGCGCCAGCGTGTTGGTGTATGGAGAAGTCGCCGACTCGATCCAGGGTTCGCCGGTGCGCCTGATCGAACGCCCGCGCTTCCACAGCGAACAGGCCTGGCAGGAATACGCCGACAAACTCACAGAACTGGCGCGCTTCACCCTGTCCCAGGGCGTGCGCCTGGCGTACCACCACCATATGGGCGCCTACGTCGAATCCCCGGAAGACATCGACCAACTGATGCGCCGCACCGGCCCGGAAGTCGGCCTGCTGTTTGATTCGGGCCACTGCTACATGGGTGGCGGCGAGCCTATCGAGGTGCTGCGCAAACACATCGCCCGCATCTGCCACGTGCACTTCAAGGATGTGCGCAAGCCGGTGGTGCAACTGGCACGCAACCAGATGTGGAGCTTCCCGGATTGCATCGTCAACGGCACCTTCACCGTGCCCGGCGACGGCGATATCGACTTCGCCGCGCTGCTGGACGTGCTGCTGGCCGCCAATTACCAGGGTTGGCTGGTAGTGGAGGCCGAGCAGGATCCTGCCGTGGCGCCGAGCTACATCTATGCGAAGAAGGGTTACGACACCCTGCGCGCACTGTTGAGCGAGAGGACTGGACAATGAGCCTGTTGGTCAAAAGCAGCAAGCGCGGGCAAACCATGGTGGCGCTGGAAGAAGGGCGCCTGGAATACGTGGGCTTCGCCGCCTACCGCCTGAGCCTGGGTGAAACCTTGCCAGTCACCGCCGGCGACAAGGAACTGTGCCTGGTGCTGCTCAGCGGCCGGGTGACTATCCAGGGCGAAGGCTTCAACTGGGAAAACCTCGGTGATCGCCACTCGGTGTTCGAAGACAAGTCGCCCTTCGCCGCTTATTTGCCGCCAGGCACCGACGCCCAGGTCACCGCGCTGAGCGACGTGCAAATTGCCGTCTGCGCCGCTCCCGGCTCAACCGACGCAGGTCTGGCACCCCGTCTGATTCGCCCCGAGCAATGCAAGCGCAGCGTACGTGGCAAGGGCGCCAACACCCGCTACGTGTGCGACATCCTGCCCGACAGCGAGCCTGCCCATTCGCTGCTGGTGGTGGAAGTGCGCACACCGTCCGGTCACTCGTCGAGCTACCCGCCCCACAAGCACGACACCGACGATCTGCCGCACCAGAGCTTTCTCGAAGAAACCTACTACCACCAGATCAACCCGCCCCAGGGCTTCGTGTTCCAGCGCGTCTACACCGACGACCGCAGCATCGACCAGGCCATGGCCGTGGAAAACAGCGACCTGGTGGTGGTGCCCAAGGGGTATCACCCGGTCAGCGTGCCGTATGGCTACGAGTCCTACTACCTGAACGTGATGGCCGGCCCCAAGCGCGCCTGGCATTTCCATAACGACCCGCAGCACAGCTGGCTGCTGGATCTTTAAGCACTTTCGACGGAGAACAATAATGAGCAACGCCCCGGTAATCGGCCATTACATCAACGGCCAGGTGCACGACAGCGCCAGTGAGCGTTTCAGCAATGTGTTCAACCCGGCCACCGGCGAAGTCCAGGCCCGCGTCGGGCTGGCCAGCCAGAAGACCGTCGATGAGGCCGTGGCGTCGGCGCTGAAAGCCTTCCCGGCGTGGTCCGAGCAATCATCCCTGCGCCGTTCGCGGGTGCTGTTCAAATTCAAGGAATTGCTCGACCAGCACCACGATGAGCTGGCTGAAATCATCAGCCGCGAACACGGCAAGGTGTTCTCCGACGCCAAGGGCGAAGTCACCCGCGGCATCGAGATCGTCGAGTTCGCCTGCGGTGCGCCAAACCTGTTGAAAACCGATTTCAGCGACAACATCGGCGGCGGCATCGACAACTGGAACCTGCGCCAGCCACTGGGCGTGTGCGCCGGCATCACCCCGTTCAACTTCCCGGTGATGGTGCCGCTGTGGATGATCCCGCTGGCGCTGGCCACCGGTAACTGCTTCATCCTCAAGCCGTCGGAGCGCGACCCGTCCGCCAGTTTGCTGATGGCCCGCCTGCTGACCGAAGCCGGTCTGCCCGACGGTGTGTTCAACGTGGTGCAGGGTGACAAGAGCGCGGTAGACGGCCTGTTGCAGCACCCGGATATCGAGGCGATTTCGTTTGTTGGCTCCACGCCGATTGCCGAGTACATCCACCAGCAGGCCACTCAGCGCGGCAAGCGTGTGCAGGCGTTGGGCGGGGCGAAGAACCATATGATCGTGATGCCCGACGCCGACCTGGATCAGGCGGCTGACGCCTTGATCGGCGCGGCTTACGGCTCGGCCGGCGAGCGCTGCATGGCGATCTCGATTGCGGTGGTGGTGGGTGATGTCGGCGACAGGCTGATCGAAAAACTGCTGCCGCGTATCGACCAGTTGAAGGTCGGCAACGGTATGCAAAAAGACAGCGAGATGGGCCCGCTGGTTACCGCCGAACACAAGGCCAAGGTCGAAGGGTTTATCGACCAGGGCGTGGCCCAGGGCGCGAAGCTGATCGTCGACGGTCGTGGCTTCAAGGTGCCGGGCGCGGAGGGTGGTTTCTTCGTCGGTGCGACCTTGTTCGATAACGTCACCACCGAAATGAGCATCTACCAGCAAGAGATTTTCGGGCCGGTGCTGGGCATCGTGCGGGTGGCGGATTTTGCCAGTGCCGTGGCCTTGATCAACGCCCATGAGTTCGGCAACGGCGTGTCGTGCTTTACCAGCGACGGCGGCATTGCCCGTGCCTTTGCCCGCACCATCAAGGTCGGGATGGTCGGCATCAACGTGCCGATTCCGGTGCCGATGGCCTGGCATTCGTTCGGTGGCTGGAAGCGCTCGCTGTTCGGCGACCACCACGCCTATGGCGAAGAAGGCATTCGTTTCTACAGCCGCTACAAGAGCGTCATGCAACGCTGGCCCGACAGCATCGCCAAGGGCCCTGAATTCAGCATGCCAACCGCCAAGTAACGTTTTCGAGTGTGGAGCACAACAATAATGAAGTCGCCTCTACGTTTTGCCCTGAACCGCATGGTCGCCCCCAGCCTTTCCCTGCCCGATTTTATCCAGCTGGCGGTGACCCTGAAATGCGACGCCATCGAGATCCGCAACGACCTCAAGGGCATCGAGATTGAAGACGGCACCCCTGCCAGCCGCGTGCGCGAATTGTGCGCGGTGCATGGCATCACGGTGCTGTCGATCAACGCGCTGTACCCCTTCGATGTGTGGAATGACGAACGCCGTGCCCAGGCCATCAAGCTGGCTGCCTATGCCCGCGAATGCGGCGCGCAGGCGTTGGTGATGTGCCCGTTGAACGACCGCGCCGACTCGCGCAACGAAGCCCAGCGCGCGGCCGGTTTGCGCACCGCCTTGAGTGAACTGGCGCCGATCCTGCGGGAATACGGGATTCTCGGTTTTGTCGAACCCCTGGGGTTTGAAGAATGCTCCCTGCGCCGCAAGCGCGTGGCAGTGGATGCGATCAAGGCCATCGGCGGTCTGGATGTGTTTCGCGTGGTGCACGACACCTTCCACCACCACCTGGCCAGTGAACATGAGTTCTTCCCCGAACTGACTGGGCTGGTGCATATCTCCGGTGTGGAAGATGCCGACGCACCGCTGAACTCGATCCGCGACGGCCACCGTGTGCTGGTGGGCGAGGGCGATATCCTGGGCAATGCCGCGCAGATCGACACGCTGCTCAGCACCGGCTACAGCGGCCACCTGTCGTTCGAACCGTTCGCCGAAAGCGTGCACGGCCTGGCCGATATCAAGCAGGCATTGGGGGCGAGCATCGCCCACCTGCAGAAACGATAAGGAGCACCCCATGACCACAACCCGATTGACCATGGCCCAGGCCCTGGTGAAGTTTCTGGATAACCAGTACATCGAAGTCGACGGTGTGCAGAGCAAGTTTGTCGCCGGCATCTTCACGATTTTTGGCCACGGCAATGTGCTGGGCCTGGGCCAGGCCCTGGAGCAGGACAGCGGCGACCTGGTGGTGCATCAGGGCCGCAACGAACAGGGCATGGCCCACGCGGCGATTGGTTTTGCCAAGCAGCACTTGCGCCGCAAGATCTACGCGTGCTCCTCCTCGGTGGGGCCGGGTGCGGCGAATATGTTGACCGCCGCGGCGACCGCGACCGCCAACCGGATTCCGTTGCTGCTGTTGCCCGGTGATGTCTACGCCAGTCGCCAGCCCGATCCGGTACTGCAACAAATCGAACAGTTCCACGACTTGAGCATCAGCACCAACGACGCGTTTCGTGCGGTCAGCAAATACTGGGACCGCATCAACCGCCCGGAACAGCTGATGACGGCGGCGATCCACGCCATGCGCGTGCTCACCGACCCGGCGGAAACCGGCGCCGTGACCCTGGCCCTGCCGCAGGATGTACAGGGCGAAGCCTGGGATTACCCGGATTACTTCCTGCAAAAACGCGTGCACCGTATCGACCGCCGCCCGGCGACCGAAGCGATGCTGGGGGATGCCGTGGCGGCGTTCAAGGGCAAGCGCAAACCGCTGATCGTGTGTGGCGGCGGGGTCAAATACTCCGGGGCGAATGCCGCGCTGCAAGCCTTTGCCGAACGCTTCGACATTCCTTTCGCGGAAACCCAGGCGGGCAAGAGTGCGGTGGTTTCAAGCCATCCACTGAACCTCGGCGGTCTTGGTGAAACCGGCTGCCTGGCGGCGAACCTGCTGGCACCCGAGGCGGATCTGATCATTGGTATCGGCACGCGCTATACCGATTTCACCACGTCGTCGAAGTCACTGTTCAAGCATCCTGAGGTGCAGTTTCTCAACCTGAATATCAGCCCGTGCGACGCACTGAAACTCGATGGCGTGCAGTTGCTGGCGGATGCCAAGGTTGGCCTGGAAGCACTGGCTGAAGCCTTGGGCGACTACCGTTCCAGCTGGGGGGATCAGCCACGGGATGCCAAGGCGCAATTGGACGTCGAAGTCGACCGGATCTACCAGGCGGAATACCAGACTGAAAACTTCGTCCCTGAAATCAACGACCACATGGACCCGGCGGTGCTGCGTGAGTTTATCGAGCTGACCGGTTCCTGCCTGACCCAAAGCCGCGTACTCGGTGTGCTCAACGAAGCCCTGGCCGACGACGCAATCATCGTCGCCGCCGCCGGCAGCCTGCCCGGTGACTTGCAGCGCAGCTGGCGCAGCAAGGGCGTCAACACCTACCACGTCGAATACGGTTATTCGTGCATGGGCTATGAGGTCAACGCCGCGTTGGGCGTGAAGCTGGCCGAGCCCGAGCGCGAGGTGTACGCACTGGTGGGCGACGGCTCGTACATGATGCTGCACTCGGAGCTGGCCACCTCGATCCAGGAGCGGCGCAAGATCAACGTGGTGCTGCTGGACAACATGACCTTCGGCTGCATCAACAATTTGCAGATGGAACACGGCATGGACAGCTTCGGCACCGAGTTCCGCTTCCGCAATCCCGAGACCGGCAAGCTCGACGGCGGTTTTGTGCCGGTGGACTTCGCCATGAGTGCGGCGGCCTATGGTTGCAAGACCTACAAGGTCAACACCGTGGAGCAGTTGCAGGCGGCGCTGGCCGATGCGCGCACGCAAACCGTGTCGACGCTGATTGATATCAAGGTCCTGCCGAAAACCATGATCCACAAATACCTGTCGTGGTGGCGCGTCGGTGTGGCGCAGGTGTCCACCAGCGCGCGCACCGATGCGGTGGCCAAACAACTCAATGAACGCCTGGCCAAGGCCCGGCAGTACTAATAACAAGAGGAGTGTTTTCATGTCTTTGAAGTTGGGTGTTATCGGTACTGGCGCCATCGGCCAGGATCACATTCGTCGCTGCAGCCAGACCTTGCTCAACAGCCAGGTGGTGGCCGTGACCGACATCAACCTTGAGCAGGCGGCCAAGGTCGTCGCTGACCTGAAACTCACCGCCGAGGTGTACCCGGACGGCCACGCGCTGATCAATTCGCCGCAGGTCGAGGCGATCCTGGTGACCTCATGGGGCCCGAGCCACGAAGAATTTGTGTTGGCGGCGATTGCGGCCGGCAAACCCGTGTTCTGCGAAAAACCCTTGGCGGTGACTGCCGAAGGCTGCCGCAAGATCGTCGAGGCCGAAGTGGCCCACGGCAAGCGCCTGGTGCAGGTGGGTTTCATGCGTCCGTATGACCAAGGCTATCGCGCCTTGAAAGCCGTGATCGACAGCGGCCAGATCGGCGAGCCGCTGATGCTGCACTGTGCCCACCGCAACCCGAGGGTGGGTGAGAACTACAAGACCGACATGGCGATCACCGACACCCTGATCCACGAGCTGGATGTGTTGCGCTGGTTGCTGGCCGATGACTACGTGTCGGTGCAGGTGGTGTTCCCGCGTAAATCGAGCAAGGCGCTGGCCCATCTGCGTGACCCGCAGATCGTGCTGCTGGAAACCGCCAAGGGCACGCGCATCGATGTGGAAGTGTTTGTGAACTGCCAGTACGGCTACGACATCCAGTGCGAAGTGGTGGGGGAGACCGGTATTGCGAAATTGCCGGAGCCGTCCCAGGTGCAGATGCGCAGCGGGGCCAAGTTGTCGAATGCGATCCTGATGGATTGGAAAGACCGGTTCATCGCGGCGTATGACGTTGAGCTGCAGGCGTTTATCGACGGTGTAAGGGCAGGGCAAGTGGGGGGGCCGTCGGCGTGGGATGGTTTTGCAGCGGCGGTGGCGGCGGATGCGTGTATTGAGGCGCAGAACAGTGGGCAGATTGTGAAAGTGGGCCTGCCACCCCGTCCGCATTTCTACGGCTAACCACAACCCTCACTGATGTAACGCAGTCAGTGTGGGAGCGGGCTTGCTCGCGAATGCGGCCTTTCAGTCAACATTTGCATCGACTGACCCACCGCATTCGCGAGCAAGCCCGCTCCCACATTTGACCGAGTTCCTACCTCAAATTCGGGAGATCTCAAGCATGCGCATCGCATTAGACCCCTACATGTACCGCCACCTGCCCCTCGGCCAAATGGTCGACAAGGCCGCCGAGCTCGGCTACCAGCACATCGAACTCTCGCCCCGGGAAGACTTCCTGCCGTTCTACAAGGCCCCCCGGGTCGACCGCGCGCGCATCAAGGAATTTCGCAAGGCCCTGAGCGACGCCGGCGTGCAACTCTCATCCCTGCTGCCCATGTACCACTGGGCCGCCGCCGACGAAGGCCTGCGGGTTGCCGCCGTACGCAACTGGAAACGCGCGATCCAGATCGCCGTGGAAATGGACTGCGAGCTGGTCAACACCGAATTCACCGGCCAGTCCGACAACCCGTTGGTGTGCGAAAACCAGTTCATGCGCTCCATGGACGAGCTGATGCCGGAGTTCGAGCGCGAAGGCATCAAGCTGGATATCCAGGCGCATCCGTACGACTTCTGCGAGCGCAACAACGAGTCGGTGGACATCATTCGCGGCCTCGACCGCGACTGGATCAACTACCTCTACGCCGCGCCGCACACCTTCTTCTATGACGACGGCAAGGGCGATATCGCCTCGATGCTCAAGTACGCAGGCTCCAAGCTCAGCCACTTGATCATTGCCGACACTTACAACCACCGCGCTTCGTCCAACCTGCGCTACATCGTCAACCCGCCGGGCGTCACCGCCACCGTGCACCAGCACCTGGACATCGGCCAGGGCGAGGTGAACTGGGAGGTGTTTTTCGGCACTCTGCGGGAAATCAAGTTCGACGGCATTGCCACAGTGTCGGTGTTTGCCTGGGAAGACCGGCCGGATGAGTCCAACCGGATGATGCTGGAGCGGGTGACCCGCGAGTTGTGCTGTTAGACCGTTGTGGCTTGCCCTGTGGCGAGGGAGCTTGCTCCCGCTGGGGTGCGAAGCGCCCCCAAAAGCTTGCGACTGCTACGCAGTCGAGCGGGAGCAAGCTCCCTCGCCACAATTAACCAAGGAGTATTTGTATGCGAATCGGACTGGTTGGATACGGCAAAGGCGGCCGTGTATTTCATGCACCCCTGATAGCCAGCCTGCCGGGGGCGACCTTTGTCGGCGCGGTGACACGGTCACCCGAACGTCGCCAGCAACTGGCGACGGATCACCCCGGAGTGAAGGCCTTCGACAGTATCGGGCAGATCACCGAGGCCGGTGTCGACGTGCTGGTGATCTCCACCACCCTCAAGGGCCGTCCGGCCCTGGTGCTGGAGGCCATCGAACACGGTGTGGCGGTGGTCAGCGACAAACCCTTTGCCAGCAATGCCGAACAGGCCCAGGCCTTGATCACCGCCGCCGAGCGCCAGGGCGTGCTGCTCAGCGTCTACCAGAACCGGCGCTGGGATTCGGACTTCCTCACCCTGCGCAAGCTGATCGACGCCGGAGCCCTGGGCACCGTCACCCGCTTTGAATCCCGGGTGGAGCGCTACAACCCGGGCTCGGTGGGCAATGCCAGCGGCGGCGGCTTCCTGCGGGACCTGGGCAGCCACCTGGTGGACCAGGCCATGCAATTGTTCGGCCCGGTGGACCGGGTGTTCGCGCAGTTGCACTACACCGCCGATGAGCCGAACGTAGACCACGGCTTCTTTGTATCGCTGACCCACGCCAATGGGGTGATTTCACACCTGTGGGGCAGCGCCCTGCAAAACAGCCAGGCCCCGCGGTTTCGGGTGAATGGCACGGCCGGTTGCTACACCATCGAAGGGCTGGACGGCCAGGAAGAGGCGCTGCTGGCCGGCAAGACCCCGAAAACCGAAGGCGAGCACTGGGGCGCTGAAGAACATCGACGCTGGGGCTGGTTCGAGCAGGGGCCGGATCGTGAGCGGGTGCCGTCGGAAAAGGGCCGTTGGAATCAGTTCTACAGTCAGCTGCAAAGCGCGGTGGAAGGCCACGGCGAGTTGCCGGTGAACGTCCTGGATGCGCTGGCAACCACCCGCGTACTGGACGCCGCGCGCCTGAGTTCAGAGCGCCAGCAGGTAGTGGAAATGGCGGCTATGGAGCCTCATGGATGAAAAATAGAATAAAATTCTAAAACATGTTGATATGGAAATTATTTTCCAATAAAGTCATTCCAGGTTGCATAAAGTACGTTCGGACTCGATTCGGGCGACTCGACAAAAACAAGATCAAAACAACCAGGTACCGTCAGATGAAAATCTTCAACGCTGTACTGCGAGTTTTACGTCCTGCCCTCCAGCCACGCGGTCTGCCCCGCGCCCGGCCGTTTTACTTTTCCCTCCTGAATGTCCTGTGCGTCGAAAGCAAGGGTTCCCTGGTGTGCTGCATTCCGGGGGCGCCGATCGTTCGACTGCCGACCGCTTCGCTCTGAAAAACGCAACGTCCACAAAACCAACAAGAAATTGGAGACAGACCGTTCATGAAGACCCCGATCCGTTTTACCGCGCTGGCCCTGTCCATGATGCTCGCCAGTGGTTTCGCCACGGCGGCCGATATCAAGGTGGGCGTGAGCATGTCGGCGTTCGATGACACCTTCCTGACTTACCTGCGTGAAGACATGGACAAGCAAGCCAAGTCCTACCCCAAGGGTGACGGCGTGCAGCTGCAGTTCGAAGACGCCCGCGCCGATGTGGTCAAGCAACTGAGCCAGGTCGAGAACTTTATCAGCCAGAAAGTCGACGCCATCATCGTCAACCCGGTCGACACGGCGTCTACCGCCAATATCAGTAAAGCGGCCCTCGCAGCGGGCATTCCGCTGGTGTACGTCAACCGTCGTCCCGACCAGACGGATCTGCCCAAAGGCATCGTGGCCGTGACCTCCAATGACGTCGAGGCGGGTCGCCTGCAAATGCAGTACATCGCCGAAAAGCTCGGCGGCAAGGGCAAGATCGTGATCCTGCTGGGTGACCTGGCGAACAACTCCACCACCAACCGCACCAAGGGGGTGAAGGAAGTCCTGGCCAAATACCCAGGCATCACCATCGAGCAGGAACAGACCGGCATCTGGCTGCGTGACAAGGGCATGACCCTGGTCAACGACTGGCTGACCCAAGGCCGTGAATTCAACGCGGTGCTGGCCAACAACGACGAGATGGCCATCGGTGCGTCCATGGCGTTGAAGTCGGCGGGCACCAAGCCGGGCACCGTGTTGATCGCCGGGGTGGATGGCACACCGGACGGTTTGAACGCGATTACCAAGGGCGACATGGCCGCGTCGGCGTTCCAGGATGCCAATGGCCAGGCCGTAGGTTCGGTGGAAGCGGCGCGCAAGATGGCCAGGCACGAGCCGGTCGAGCAGAACGTGGTGATCCCGTTCAAGCTCATCACCCCGGACAACGTCAAAGACTTCAAGTAGCCCTTAATAACAACAATAAACCGGCAGGGCAGCCACGGCGGCCCTGCTGACGGAGTACCCGATATGTTTGCTCAAGCGACTGCTTTCCAGCCTCCCGGTATCCAGCCCTTGGTACTGGAAGAACCCTATCTGCTGGAGATCTCCAACATCAGCAAAGGCTTTCCCGGCGTCGTGGCCCTGGCCGATGTGCAGCTGCGGGTGCGCCCCGGCTCGGTGCTGGCGCTGATGGGCGAGAACGGTGCGGGCAAGTCGACACTGATGAAGATCATCGCCGGCATCTATCAGCCCGACGCCGGTGAAATCCGCTTGCGTGGCAAGCCGATCAAATTCGAAACGCCGTTGGCGGCGCAGAAAGCCGGGATCGCGATGATCCACCAGGAACTCAACCTGATGCCGCACATGAGCATCGCCGAGAACATCTGGATCGGCCGCGAACAGCTCAACGGCCTGCACATGGTCAACCACCGGGAAATGCACCGCTGCACCGCCGAACTGCTGGCGCGGCTGCGGATCAACCTCGACCCGGAAGAGCACGTCGGCAACCTGAGCATCGCCGAGCGGCAGATGGTCGAGATTGCCAAGGCGGTGTCCTATGACTCCGACATCCTGATCATGGATGAACCGACCTCCGCCATTACCGACAAGGAAGTGGCCCACCTGTTCTCGATCATTGCCGACCTCAAGTCCCAGGGCAAAGGCATCATCTACATCACCCATAAAATGAACGAAGTGTTCGCCATCGCCGATGAAGTGGCGGTGTTCCGTGATGGCGCCTATATCGGCCTGCAGCGGGCCGACAGCATGGACAGCGACAGCCTGATCTCGATGATGGTGGGACGTGAGCTGAGCCAGCTGTTCCCGGTGCGCGACAAGCCCATCGGCAATCTGCTGCTGTCGGTGCGCGACCTGCGCCTGGATGGGGTATTCCAGGGCGTGTCGTTCGACCTGCACGCCGGCGAAATTCTCGGTATCGCCGGGCTGATGGGCTCCGGGCGGACCAATGTGGCCGAAACCATTTTCGGCATCACCCCAAGCTCCGGCGGCGAGATCCAGTTGGACGGCAAGACCGTGCGCATCACCGACCCGCATATGGCCATCGAGAAGGGCTTCGCGCTGCTGACCGAAGACCGCAAGCTCAGCGGCCTGTTTCCCTGCCTGTCGGTACTGGAAAACATGGAGATGGCCGTGCTGCCGCATTACTCCGGCAATGGCTTTATCCAGCAAAAAGCCCTGCGTGCCCTGTGTGAAGACATGTGCACCAAGCTGCGGGTGAAAACCCCGTCGCTGGAGCAATGCATCGACACCTTGTCCGGTGGCAACCAGCAAAAAGCCCTGTTGGCCCGCTGGCTGATGACCAACCCACGGCTGCTGATCCTCGACGAACCCACTCGCGGTATCGACGTGGGCGCCAAGGCCGAGATCTACCGGCTGATTTCCTACCTGGCCAGCGAAGGCATGGCGGTGATCATGATTTCCTCGGAGCTGCCCGAGGTGCTGGGCATGAGCGACCGGGTGATGGTGATGCACGAAGGCGACCTGATGGGCACCCTGGACCGCGCGGATGCGACCCAGGAAAAAGTCATGCAACTGGCTTCCGGTATGACGGCGGTCCACTAACGAACAGACGGCGCCGGCCCGTTGTGGCCGGCGCAACGCGATAAAAAAGGTGAGTGGTTATGAACGCGATACTGGAAAGCAAACCCGAGGAAAAGAAGCCCGCTGCGGCGCCGGTCAAGCACCGTCGACGCATGCCCACCGAGCTGAGCATCCTGCTGGTGCTGATTGGCATCGGCCTGGTGTTTGAGTTGTTCGGCTGGATCGTGCGCGACCAGAGCTTCCTGATGAACTCCCAGCGCCTTGTATTGATGATCCTGCAGGTGTCGATCATCGGCCTGCTGGCGATTGGCGTGACCCAGGTGATCATCACCACCGGTATCGATTTGTCCTCGGGCTCGGTGCTGGCGTTGTCGGCGATGATCGCCGCCAGCCTGGCGCAGACTTCCGACTTTTCCCGTGCGGTGTTTCCGTCATTGACTGACCTGCCGGTGTGGATACCGGTGGCGATGGGCCTGGGCGTGGGGCTGCTGGCGGGGGCGATCAACGGCAGTATCATTGCGGTCACCGGGATTCCACCGTTTATTGCGACCCTCGGCATGATGGTCTCGGCCCGTGGCCTGGCGCGTTACTAC
Organism: Pseudomonas sp. D8002; assembly: GCF_013385695.1. Classification (NCBI taxonomy): domain Bacteria; kingdom Pseudomonadati; phylum Pseudomonadota; class Gammaproteobacteria; order Pseudomonadales; family Pseudomonadaceae; genus Pseudomonas; species Pseudomonas sp. D8002. The sequence goes on along the minus strand of NZ_JACAPM010000020.1, from coordinate 15,017 downwards.
ACCGAAGGCCAGCCGGTGAGCATGCTCTCGGACTCCTACACGGCCATCGGCCACGGCGCGATGCCGGTGGTGATCTTCCTGGTGGTGGCGGTGATCTTCCATATCGCCCTGCGCTACACCAAGTACGGCAAGTACACCTACGCCATCGGCGGCAACATGCAGGCGGCGCGCACCTCGGGCATCAACGTCAAGCGCCACCTGATCATCGTCTACAGCATCGCTGGCCTGCTGGCAGGCCTGGCCGGTGTAGTGGCGTCGGCACGGGCGGCCACCGGGCAGGCGGGCATGGGCATGTCCTATGAGCTGGACGCGATTGCCGCTGCGGTGATCGGCGGTACCAGCCTGGCGGGCGGGGTAGGGCGCATCACCGGCACCGTGATCGGCGCGTTGATTCTCGGCGTGATGGCCAGCGGGTTTACCTTCGTCGGCGTGGATGCCTACATCCAGGACATCATCAAGGGCCTGATCATCGTGGTGGCGGTGGTGATCGACCAGTATCGCAACAAGCGCAAACTCAAGCGCTGACACGTTCCTCAAG
>NZ_JACAPM010000020.1:0-14433 GCF_013385695.1 Pseudomonas sp. D8002 | reverse complement strand
CAAGCCCGCTCCCACATTTAACCGTTTGTCTTCTATATAGCTCCACAACACTGAATTTCTTGCTATAAACGCACTCCGATGACCATTCGCCGAGCCCGTCCTGGTGCCTTTGCGGGTTATCTTGGAAAAAATGCCTGTCATTTCAGTTGCTGAGCCCTCAAGTCGGCCTTAGACTGCCGCCCCTCGTAAATTGAGTGCCGGGTGGCGCTTGAAATGGACGGCGCCTTTCCGAGACCTGCAGAGGTCGGCCGGAACGCTCCCTTATTCGCCTTAATGCACGTATTTTTTATAGAGAAATCAATGACAAAGGAAAAGTTGCTGGCCATGCCGGCGGATGACTACATGAATGCCGAGCAGCACGCTTTTTTCGAGAAGTTGTTGCAGGACATGAAAGTGGAACACCACGAGCGCATCGAGCAGAACCGCATCGCCATTGAAAGCCTGGACACCCCGGCAGACCCGGCCGACGCTGCTTCTGTCGAAGAAGAGCGCACCTGGCTGGTGAACGCCATCGACCGCGACCAGCGCATGCTGCCGCAACTTGAGCAGGCCCTGGGCCGTATCAAGGAAGACTCCTTCGGCTGGTGCGACGACAGCGGCGAGCCTATCGGCCTCAAGCGCCTGCTGATCAGCCCGACCACCAAGTACTGCATCGAAGCGCAAGAGCGCCACGAGCAAATCGACAAGCACCAGCGTCAAGCCTGATGCCCCCCGTGTAGGAGCGAGCTTGCTCGCGAAGGTCGTTCACGATAACGCGGGAAACCTGATACCCAACGGTGCTCTCAGGTTCTTCGCGAGCAAGCTCGCTCCTACATAGATTTCGCCCGTATTACCGCTGTCTATTGATCTGCTGCAAGCCCCCCACTAAAGGCCCATGGATAATGGCCACATAGTGGCGTCTAATGCAGTCACAATAACGACAAGCAGCGGGGTAACGAACATGGCTGGAGACGGATCTCTCATGGGCGCAGCAGTGTCACCACCCGTGGTGGCGCGACAGTTGCCCGGCTGGTTGACGCCGCTCCTGCAAAGTACCGCCCTGGTGCTGTTGCTGTTGGGCCTGGCGTTCGCCCAACTCTCGATTTACCTGTGCCTGCCGGTGGCCCTGCTGCTGATCTGGCTGCCCCGCCTGAAACATCGCACCCACAATGCCGCACCGGCCGAAGCCACCGATGCAATCGGCGAGCTGACCCGCGACCTGTCCTACACCACCAGCCATAACGCGCTGTCTGCTGCCGGCGTGGCCTATTCGGTCAAGCAACTGGCGGCCAGGCTGCAATCTCAATTGGGCGCGGCGAAGCAGATCGTCAGCAGTGCCGAAGTGATGATCGGCACCGAGCAGCTCACCTCGCAACTGAGCCGCCAGGCCCTCGGTGCGGCCAGCCAGGCCCATCAGCGCAGTACCGAAGGGCGCGAGGTGCTGGCGCAGTCCATCACCCGTATGCACCAGCTCAGCCAGCGCGCCAACGACAGCCGTCAATTGATCGAGGCCTTGAGCCAGCGCAGCGAAGAAATCCAGCGCGTCACCCTGGTGATCCAGTCGATCGCCAGCCAGACCAACCTGCTGGCCTTGAACGCGGCGATTGAAGCCGCGCGGGCCGGTGAGCATGGTCGCGGGTTTGCGGTGGTCGCCGACGAGGTGCGTGGCCTGGCCGGGCGAACCGCCACGGCGACCGATGAAGTCGGGGTGATGGTGGCGGATATCCAGCAGCGTACCGCCCAGGTGGTGGAGCAGATCCGGCAATTGTCGGCGGATCTGCAATCCGGTGTAGAGCAGGTGGAGCACGCCGGCGAGCAACTGGACAGCATCGCCAGCCTGGCAGCGGATGTCGAAGGCCAGGTCAATGAAATCGCCCAGGGCACCGACACCAACCGCGCCCAACTCGACAGCCTGTTCCATGCGGTGGAGCAGATGCGCAGCGATTTGACCGTCAGCGACCAGCAGACCCAACAGTTGGCTGCCGCCGCCGTACAAATGGAAGGCCAGGCCGAAACCATCAGTGAACGCCTCGCCGAGGTCGGCCTGGACGACTACCACCAGCGCATCTATGACCTGGCACGCGAAGGCGCGAGCCGCATTGCCGCGCAGTTTGAAGCCGACGTCCTGCAAAACCGCATCAGCCTCGATGACCTGTTCGACCGCAGCTATACCGCCATTCCCAACACGCGGCCAAGCAAGTACCACACGCGTTTTGACGGCTACACCGACCAGGTGCTGCCGGCCATACAGGAAGCCCTGTTGCCCCGGCATGAGGGCCTGGTATTCGCCATCGCCTGCACGCCACAGGGTTATGTGCCAACCCACAACAAGGTGTTCTCCCAAGCGTTGACCGGCGATGCCCAAGTGGACGCGGTACAAAATCGTACCAAGCGCAAGTTTGAAGACCGCACGGGAATCCGCTGCGGCAGCCACCAGCAGGCGGTCTTGCTGCAGACCTACACCCGCGATACCGGGGAGTTGATGCACGACTTGTCCGTGCCGATCACGGTCAATGGCCGGCATTGGGGCGGCTTGCGCCTGGGCTACAGACCTGAGGGCCGCTGACCCACGAGGGCGATTGTTGCAGGTAATGCAAGGGAGCTATTCCGGGGATAGCTTTTTCCAACTGGAAGAAAACCGTAGCATGGCGAACATTGTTAGCCAGCTAACTAATTTTCCGGAGGCGCTCCATGCAAACCAAAGTCGATGTGGCTGTGATGATTGGCAGTGGCGTACCGCCCACCCTGCGTGCGCTGGGGCAAAAGGCCTGTTGGGTAGTGTTGCTCAATGGCGAGCAGCGCGGCACGGCGTTCGCCAGTCGCGATGAGGCTGAAGAGTGCAGGGCTGCCTGGGAGGCGCTGTTGCACCTGGAGCAGTCAGACAGCCTGCATTGAAGGCTCAGGGTTGCTGGTGCAGGCGCTGGTTCAGTTCGTCGACCGCGATCGCCCAGACTGCGTCTTCACGCAGTTCATCCTTAAGGAATTGGGCTTGTTGCGGTGACCAGAAATCCGCGTCAATCAGCTTTACGTCATTGGGCAGGGTGTGTTTGCCGATAAAGGCGTCAATCGCCTCGGGGGACGATTCCAGTCCAAGTTGTTCAAACAGGTCTTCGAGGGTGTAGGTCTGCGCTTCCATATCGTTCTCCATGCGGGCTGATCATCGTATGCATGGGAGGGTTGTTGCGGGACAGAGTTCGATCGGATTGTCGCGCCGGGTAATCAGGAGGTCAGCGCGCCGGAATCAACGGCGGCCTTAAGGGCTTTTGCGGCTTCCTTGGCAGCCGTGTTGGCAGCGTCTACGGTTTTGAACCAGCGGTCCTTTTCTACCTGGTGAGTCGTCACGGTGGTCAGGGGAGCCTTGGCCCGCATCACAATCACGGCCTGGAACTCACCGTCTACTTCCCTGGCTTCGCCATGGATGAAAAATTCGCCAATATCAAATTCCGTCACGTATAGCCTTCCCTTGGAGGTAATTGCGCTGATGAAACCTGAACCGCAAGGGCACAAATCTCAATGGACGGACCAGTATGGCAGTTGTTACGCGCTGGCGGCGCAGTAAAGTCAACCAGATGACGAAACGCCAGCCGCGCCTCAGCCGTGTGGCGCTTGCAGGATGGCTTCCAGCTGTCGGGCCAGTTCGCAGGCCTGGCTATGGCCGCTGCGAAAACCTTTGATCCGCCCACTGGGCACTTCAAGGATATGGAAAAAGTTTCTCCCGGCGGGGACTACCCGATAGAGCGCCGAATGCAGGCAACTGTCGTGGGTGTATAGGGAGTAGAATTGCCCGTCATCGATAAAAGATGAACCTGTGTTCGAAGGTGTGGCAATCGGTTGAGGTCGTTGCATAATCAGCTCCTGTCGATCGACATTGCGTACCCGCTTGCAGTATTTCGAGTGGTTTTGACCTGTGTTGCTGTTTTAGTATTGTCGTCAGTGTCCGGCGTCCGGTTCCATCCAAAGCATTAGTTTCTGTGTTGGATGTCGGAAACTGCATTTTTTAAAGGGTTATTGTCTGAAGTGGGTCGGCCAGTATTCTCTGGTCGTTAAACCTGTGATTTCCTGCAACGCCTGGCGACCTGCGTAAGGTGCGTCGGGCACGCCTGTACTAGTCTCATGGCCTGGCAGCGTGATCTTCTTCAGTTTTTATCAGTGGATTTGTTGTGTGATCGTGCCGTTTCCGGCCGTTTTTTTGTGCTGCCCGCTTGGGCGGACAGCACCCTTTTGATGTGGGGGCGTTTCCTTGGCAGTCAGTAATCTGGATATGCACGCGTTATTCGTGCTGGGTGATTTGCGCGCAAAGTTGGTCAAGCAGTTTCAATCCCGTTTCGTCTACGTCACTGAGCAGACACCTGAAGGTATCTACATCGCCGAGATCGATACCGAAGCGGCATTGGTGGTGGATGACAAACCGCGCCTGGAACTCAAGGTCGGTGATCATTTCCGGGCCGCTGTATTGCCCAGCCGCGAAGGCGGCAAGTTCGAACTGAAGTTTCGCGATATCAAGTTGACGGTGTATGGCCTGGGCGATTACGCCTTTGTGTCCTCGGCCGAAGGCCAGGGCATTGTGTTCAAGGAAGGCCACAGCGTGATGCTGGTGTTTGCCGCCAATGAGCAATTGGTAGAAGGCCTGACCAAGACCCTGAAGGCCGTCACCGGCAAGGCCGCCAAATGGCGCAAGGGTGAACTCGTGACCTTCAAGGCCAGCGAGTAATGAGCCAGGGTAGGGCGCAGTTCCACGAGCAGCACCTGCTCGATGCCCAAGCCACGGCGGCTCAATTGTTTGCCCGCAAGGCCGAGTTGCAGGGCGCCTGGTTGAGCTGGGTCGCCGGCCAACTGTATGAACTCAAGCCCGCCGAATTCGCCAGCATGGTGCGCCGCGAGTTGCAGCGGCTGAACAATCCTGCGTAAAAACCGGCAGCCTGCCATGTTCCTCGGAACCTCTACTACAGTTGAGTTGACTTAAGTATTCAGAGGCTTCGCGGTGTTACAGCAAAGCCATTCGCGATTGCTGTAAGGCATGAGGTGCAAAGCATGAAAGGAATTCGAGCACTGTTGGCAGCCTCACTGACGACCCTGAGTCTGTCGGTGGCGTCGCTGCCGGTATCAGCGGCCCAGGCGCCGATTCATTTTGCCGACCTGAACTGGGAAAGCGGCAGCCTGATCACCGAGGTGCTGCGGGTGATTGTCGAAAAGGGCTATGACTTGCCCACCGACACCTTGCCCGGCACCACCATCACCCTGGAAACCGCCCTGGCGAAAAACGACATCCAGGTAATCGGCGAAGAATGGGCCGGCCGCAGCCCGGTGTGGGTCAAGGCCGAGGCCGAAGGCAAAGTGGTGGGTCTTGGGGATATCGTCAAGGGCGCCACTGAAGGCTGGTGGGTGCCGGAGTACGTGGTCAAGGGCGACCCGGCCAAAGGCATCAAGCCCCTCGCGCCGGACCTGCGCAGCGTGAAGGATCTGGCGCGCTACAAGGACGTGTTCAAGGACCCGGAAGCACCGAGCAAGGGCCGTTTCCTCAACAGCCCGATTGGCTGGACCTCGGAAGTGGTCAACAAGCAAAAGCTCAAGGCCTATGGGCTTGACGACAGCTATGTGAATTTCCGCAGTGGCTCGGGTGCTGCGCTGGATGCCGAGATTGCTTCCTCGATCCGTCGGGGCAAGCCGGTGCTGTTCTACTACTGGTCGCCTACACCGTTGATGGGGCGCTACAAGCTGATCCAGCTGGAAGAGCCGCCATTTGATGCCGAGGCGTGGAAAACGCTGACCGATGCAGACAATCCTGACCCGAAACCTACACGTTCCCTGGCCTCCAAGCTGAGCATCGGAGTGTCCACGCCGTTCCAGAAGGAGCATCCGCAGATCGCCGAGTTCTTTGCCAAGGTCGACTTTCCGATCGAGCCGCTGAACAAGGCGCTGGCCGAAATGAGCGAGAAGCACAGCCAGCCGCGAGAAGTCGCCCAGGCATTCCTCAAGGATCATCCGGAAGTCTGGAAGGCGTGGCTGACTGAGGATGTGGCGCAGAAGGTCGAAGCCAGCCTGAAGTAACACCGATATAACAGCCCGATTGCGATCAAAAATGTGCGAGCGGGCTTGCTCGCGAAAGCGGTTTTTCAGCCAACATTTGTATTGACTGACTCACCGCTTTCGCGAGCAAGCCCGCTCCCACACTGACCTCATTCTTGCCTTGAAACTTGCTGGGCTTTAGAACTTCGTCTGCACCGCCAGCTCAAACGTCCTCGGTGACCCCAGGTAATACGCCGGCGACACATGGGCAAACTCGGCATACACCTCATTGGTCAGGTTGCGCACCCGGCCCGTCACGGAGGTGTGTTGATCCACCTTGCAAGTCAAAAACGTCCCGAACAAGGTATAGGCCGGCACCGTCAGGGTGTTGGCGTTATCGGCGTACACCGACGCCACATACCGCGCATCCACACCTCCCTGCCAATCCTCCGCAAAGTCATAGGTCAGCCACAGATTACCCACCTGCCTGGGCACATTGGTCGGCGTATTGCCCTTGCGCGACACCACGGCACCGCTGGCGGTTTTCTCGTTGAAGTCCTCGTATTCGGCATCGACCCAGGCGTAGTTGCCCTCCAGCAATAGCTTGGGCGTGACCCGCAACGAACTGGCCAGCTCGATACCCTTGGACGTCTGCGCGCCCACCGGAATGCTATTGGTCGGGTCCAGCGGGTCGGTGACGGCGAAGTCCTTGCGCTCGATCCGGTAGGCGGCCACCGTGGCGGAGCCGCGACCGTCCATGTAATCGAACTTGCTGCCCACTTCCCATTGCTTGCCGGTGGACACATCGAACACCTGGGTGGTGCTGCTCGGCTGTTCGGCGGCGGTGCTGTATTGCACGTAGACATTGGCTTGCGGGATGAACTGATACGTCAGGCCAATCCGCCCGGTCACCGGCTCCCAACTGCGTTTGACATGCCGCGGATTGCTGGCGGTGATATCCCGGTGGTTGGTGACTTCCAGGTCAATCGCGTCGTAGCGCAGGCCGGTGAGCAACGACAGCTTGTCGGTCAGGCCCAGGCGGTTCTCGAGGAACAATGCCTTGGTGGTGACGGCGTTGGTCTTGTCCGGATCGAAACCGGGCTTGGTGCCCGGGATGTCATAGAAATGCCCGGGATCATAGTTGTTCGGGTCCACCGTACTGTTGCCTGCCACATTCAACGGATTGTTGGTGGTGCTGTTGACCCTGTACTCGAAGCCGCCCGACCACGTGGTGCTCAAGCCGAAGAACGTGTCGTCATGGCGCAGCTCGAACTGGTTGCCGTTCTGCTCACCCTGGTGCCGTACCTGATAGGCCGTCGAGCGATTCACTGCGCTGTTATCAGCGTTGTACTGGTAGGTTTCCAGGTTGCGATAGTCGCGCTGGCTGTCGAGGTGATAGAGGGTATTTTTCAGCGTGGTGCTGTCATTGATCCGGTAGTCGATGATCGAGCGCACCCAGATCGTGCGTTGCTCATAACGACCGTCGGCCACGTTGTAGTTGTTGAAGCGGTTGTGTTTGTCGATCTTCAACTCGCCCGACTTCGGGTTGAGCACCGGTGTGCCCCAGTAGGGGCTGTCCTCGTGTTCGTCCTGATATTCCAGGGCCAGGGTGTGGGACAGGTTCGGGGTGAAATCACTCAGCAGGGAAAACGCCACGCTCCAGGCATCGCGCTGTTGGCGATCGATATAGGTGTGGTTGGTGTTGCGGCTTACGTCCAGGCGCGCGTAATGCTGGACCTCGGCGCCCGGCTCGGTCAGGGCGTGGTTCAGGCCGAAGGCCATTCCGGCAGTGTCGTAGCTGCCATAGGTGAGCTGACCTTCGGCGGCCTGTTCCTCACGGGTAGCCAGCTTGGTCACGTAGTTCAGCGAACCACCGACGGAGCCGGCGCCGTTGATCAGCGAGGAGGGCCCGCCCACCAGTTCGACTCGGTCATAAATCCACGCATCCACGGGGCGAGCCAGGCCGCCGGACACCGCGACGCCATTGAACATCTGGGTAATCTGGCTGCTGGTAAACCCTCGATAGGAAATGAAACCGCCAAACCCCGGCGGCGCGCTGGCGTTGACCCCGGGCAGGGTATTGGCCGCGTCCTGGAAGGTCTTGGCGCCTCGGCGCTCGATGTCATTGCGGTTGGCAATGCTGATGGACGCCGGGGTTTCCCGCACGCTCAGCCCCAGGCGCGAGGCCATGCCACTGGACTGATCCAGGGCCAGGCCGGCATCACCGGTTTGCTCGCCATCAATGGTGGTCGGTGCCAGCTCAATCGCCCAGGTGCTGACAGGCAGGCAGCCGAACAGGCCCGCCAAAAGGGGTAAATGTTTCATGGTTGAATCCTGAAAAACTTGGCTTGAAAACAACCCAGTGCCGTCCGCACTCCCGGGGGAGGCAGCCGCGTGGGCCAATCAGAAAAGCGCAGGTATCAGGCGAAGGCGGGCGGGGCGCGCGGATTAGCCGCAGGCCAGGTGAAGCGGGCAGGGATGTCGGCACTGGCAACGATGGCGGGCGGCGGCGCATGGGGTTGCGGAAGCACCGCCACATTGAGGCTGGAGTTGAGCGCCGGGCCCATGCCGCCGGTGGAGCACAGCGGGCAACCGAAGGCTTTCGAGAGCGTGGGCAGGGATTCATCGGTGGACTTGTAAGGCGCCGGCGCCTGGGTGCGCGGGTCCACCGTACAGAACTGGCCGCCGATGCCGTTGAGCTGCATCCCGACCATTTGCCCGTGGCCGATGCTGCAGGCGAACACATTGAACAGGACGCAGCAGTAGAGCATCCAGGCAATGAGCGAGCGGTCGGTACGGGCGAGTTTCATGGGGCGGCACTTTACCATCAGCCGCCGACGAATTGCCTGCAAAAAATCTCAAGAGGGCTATCCTCTCTCGGACTTTTCCAAGGATATCCAGCCATGAGCTTTTTAGTCGCGCGATGGATCGTCGGGGTTTTTGGCTTTATCAGCCTGGTGCATTTGTACTGGGCGGCCGGCGGCAAATTGGGTGTGACGGCGGCTATTCCGCAGCTGCCGGGTGAATTCGCCAGCGGGCCGCGACCGGCGTTCAAGCCGTCGGCACTGGGAACGTTGCTGGTGGGTGTGGGCTTGGTGGCGATTGCGGTGCTGGTGTGTTTGCGGGCCGGGCTGTATTTCGAGCCGGTGTCCAACCATGCGTTGCAGTGGGGGATTAGTGCAGTAGCACTGGTGATGTTTGCCCGGGCGATTGGGGATTCAGAGCTGGTGGGTTTTTTCAAGAAGGTCGGCGGGTCGCGGTTTGCGCGGCTGGATACGTTTTTTTACTCGCCGCTGTGTTTGGTGTTGGGGGCGGGGTTGTTGGTGGTGGCGTGGAGTTGAGGGGAACGTTTGCCGCAGTAGAGTGAGGGCTGCGTTGTATAAACTACATTCCCGCCTGATGATACGACGTCAGGTGGCCCACAGAAATCAAAGGCTTAGGAAGTAGTGCGTAGGGTATAGGTTAGGTGATCCGTCCGGGCTGCAAAATTTTGTTGTTACACCAGAGCTGGATTTTTTTGTTTCGAATCTGTACTCAAATAAGTCGATAGCATTTTTTTGCCCGATCTAGATATTAAAATATTTAATTTCTCGGTTTTAAATTTTCATTGTGTTACATGCGCAATGGCTCAATTTTTTTGAGCGTTGGTTTAAGTAAGGCAATCGGTATTTTTATCTGTTTGTTGCAATGTCAGTGAAAGCTCACGTCAATTCTCTCTACTTCCAATCTGATAAGTTGTTCGTTTAATGCTGGATGCTCGTAGTGCAAGTCTTGATCGTCAAGTGGCGTAAACGTGTGAAAAGTCTCGTTGCAAAGCCTTCCAAACAGAAAATAAGCATAGCCATGGCCTGTTTTTTCAACCAGACAATCGACTGTGTCGATCCTGATGACTTCTTAGTCGTCGGATAGATTTATTGTCAGATCTACATCATAGGTTTTTCCTACTTCGATCTCATAAGGGAAAAAGCTGACGAAGCAATTCAATATGGTGCCGTCGATGAGCAACGTCACATCCTCTTCAACGTGCTCGCTGAGCGCCACCACCTTTGTTTTTTTGTGATTATTCGATGTGAAGCCTGATGGTTTTTTCAGTGAGATCGCCATTTATCGTCCTCCAAAAAACGTTTCCGCTTTTGGTGTGTAGTATTGTTTTTTGGTCACGGCAAGTAGTCGCAGCAAAGAAACAGAGTGAGGCGGATTTATTTGGTTAAAATATCCTGCGTCAAGAGGAGAGACTCTTTTTTGAGTCGAACGTTTAGGTACGTCGCAATTCATGATGTTTGGTGGGAAGTTTGGCTTTCGGCTATTCTTCATGTGTGAATATAACTGTAGACCTCTCGTTGGGTGATTTCTCGGATCTCATTTTTTTGAATCGCGCTGACTAGTTTCTCTTGAACATCAATCATGCTTATAAATTGAGCGGCGGCATGTGTTTCTGAATCAAAGAACCTGCAAAGCACGGTTTGTGGATGAATCTCAAGGAAAGTTTTTATATTTTTGGTAGTCACTTTTTTTTCGAAAATAGTCATGTCGGTCCAAAGCTGTTCTATTGAAGGGACTGACTTTTGCATAATCAAAATTGTTTCGCTTGAACCTTCCAGTGCGGAATTTTTTATATCTCTGGGCAAGGTTGGAATGTTTTTTATTATCGAATATATGTTGGTGCTATCATTTTTTCCGAATAGATCTCCATTTTTTATCTGACCAGCCAATTCCTTTTTTAGTAGGTATTCCTCGGTCCTGGAGTAAAAATCTCCCCACCCTATCGACCGCCATTCCCGCTTGATCGGCCATTCTTCTACTAAGCACTCCGCCACGTTGCACCAGGAATCCCAAACGCAGCGAAAGTCATGGTCAATTAAGGTTAATGTGGAAAACTGAGAGTCATCTATCTGTTCTACCCCGTTCCAAGGTTTTACTCCAGTTTCATTTATATATGCGGTTTTCATGGCTTTCTCTTGAAGTATGTATGTGAGTCATCGCCAATCCTCAAAGGCACCTTTATTCCTCCAATCGTGTTTTTTGTGTTGAAGTGTGGACCGTGATTGCCCTCTACATGACCTAGGGAGTGTTCATAAATCTTAGTGACATGACCTTTTTTAAGGCTGAAAACATATATCCTGCCCGATATGTATCTATCTTGATCACGGATCTTATCCCTTTCAACCGCTATAGGCTGTGCGCTTCGTGGAATACCACCAATCTCTTTAGCTCTTCTCAGCGCTCCATTTCTTGAGAGCTTACTATCGAATCCTTTAGGTGGCTCTACGTCGCCTTCGTTTACCTTGGCTTTGCTCGTGGGATCTTCAGCGCGGTGCGTCGGCTTACATCCATCCCCACCCGGACAGGTATTCAACCCCAACGGATCCACCCACCCCGTCGGGTTGGGCACGTACTGGTATCCGTTCAGCCCACCCGCCAGCTTCACGGGATCGGGCGTCAGGTAGCGGCCAATATCCGGATTGTAGTAGCGATGGCGGTTGTAGTGCAGCCCGCTTTCCGGGTCGAAGTATTGGCCCTGGAAGCGCAGCGGGTTGGTAACGGTGTTGACGTCCAGCTTCGCGATTTGGCCGTAGGCGCGGTAGTGCGCTGACCACACTATTTCGCCATCGGATGCGGTGAGTTCTTGCGGGGTACCGAGGTGGTCGAGTTGGTAGTGGAAGGGCTTTACGTCTTCCGGGCCGTAGCCTTTCAGCAGTGCTAACGGGCGGAAGCTGTTGGGTTCGTAGATATAGCTTTGGTGGTTATCAGTGCTGTGTTCGGCGATTAATGTTTCGCCTTGCCAGAAGAACTCGGTGGTCTGACCGTTGAGGGTTTTGGCGATACGCCGTCCAAACGGGTCGTAGCGATATGTGGCTTCGGTGCCGTCCGGCTGGGTGACGCTGATCAGGCGATGCTGACAGTCGTAGCGGTATTCGGTAACCAACTGTTGAGCCCGGCCCCGGCGTTCGCGCAGCAGATTGCCGAAAGCGTCGTAGTCGTAGTGACGGTCGCCTTGCATCAGCAGGCGGTTGCCTTTGACGACGCTGGGCCCTACGCGGTCTTGCATCAGCAGGTTGCCCGCCGGGTCGTGGACGAAGCGTTCCTGCAGGTCGTGCGAGTGGTTGGCGCGGGTCAGGCGGTCGAGCGGGTCGTAGTGGTAGTCGTGCTGGCCTTTTCGAGTGTCGAGGATGCGGGTGAGGTTGCCGCGTTTGTCGTAGTTGTATTGGCGGCGCTGGTAGCGTTGTTCCTGTTGGGTGATGGCGTGGGCGTGCAGGCGGCCCTGGTCGTCATAGTGGTAGTGGCTGAGGAGTTGGCCTTGCTGGCGTTGGTGTTCGCGGCCGGATTTGAACAGGTGCGAGGTGAGCAGGTTGCCGTTGAGTTCGATGGTGGCGAGGTCGCCGCCTTTTTCGTGGTGGAAAGCGAGGCGGTTGTTGTCGGGCAGGCGCAGGTAGTTGAGTTGCCCGCATTCGTCGTAGCGGTAGCGCAACGTGCCCCAGCCCTGGTGTTCGGCGGTGAGGCGGTTTTGCAGGTCGTATTCGTAATGCAGCGGCCAATGACCGTCGTCGACGCTGAGGAGATTGCCGAGGCGGTCGTAGGTGTAATCGACAATGCTGCGGTCGGGCAGGGTTTTTCTTACGAGACGACCGGCAGCATCGCGCGCATAACCGGTAACCAACTGACTGCCTTCATCGCCGTATTCAGTCTTTTCCAGCAGATGCCCGGCGAGGTCGTAGGCATAGGCAGTACGCCGGCCATCAAACCCGGTTTCCTGCTGGATCAGGCCGTTGGGGTGATAGTCGAGCCGATAGGTTTCGCCGACCTCGTTTTCAATCTCGGTCAGTAACAGCCGAACATTGTCATAACGGTATTTAAGCTGCGTGCCGTCCGGATTAATCCGACGGCTGATCAGGTGCAAACCATCGGCGTATTCGTAGCGGGTGACGCGGCCTAACTCGTCGCGCTCAGCAGTGATTTTTCCGTACGGGTTGTAGCTGAATTCGCGTGTGGCCCCGTCAGGCTGAATCACTTTCAGCAAACGACCTACGGCGTCCCACTGATACTGGGTCAGCGCACCATGCTCATCCTCGCAAGCCACCTGCCGCCCCAGCTCGTCATAGCGATAACGCCGCACACCGCCATTCGCCAGTTTTTCCTCAATGAGCTGGCCGCGTTCGTTCCAGATAAAGCGTTGGCTGCTGTTATCCGGATACCAAACACCCGTGAGCTTTCCGTGTTGGGTGTAGGTGTATTCGGTGTAATTGCCGTCCGGATCAGTCTTGCGAGTGATATCGCCTTGATCGTTACGCTGGTATTTCCACACCGCGTCACCACGGCGCACAACCCGTACGAACCCGTTGTCATGCTCGTAGGACGTCGGCGTATCGTCCCCGGGAAACAGCGCAATCAACCGACCGGCTTCGTCGTACTGATAGGCCGTCACCGCTCCCAGCGGATTCTGCTCGACCGTCAGCCGGCCTTTTTCATCGTAGGATTTGAAGTGCTGCGCGCCGTCCGGATCGATCCGCTGCACCAGCCGTGCGCGCTGGTCGTGTACGTAGACTTCCTGGCTGCCATCGGCGTTGTGTACGGTGACCGTGCCGTTGTCATCCCACACATACCGCGTGTCCATCTGCGAAAAACTGGCCCAGTGCCGGACGCACCTTGCCGCCTTGCCGGACCGTTCCCACTCCCAGAAGAAACTCGCCCCACCGGCCAGTTCCCGCTCCAGGATCACCTGCTGATCGTCGTACCGATAACGCTCGCTTTCGCCTACCGCGTTGGTCGCCTCAACCAACCGCCAGGCATCGTCGTACGTGTAGGCAACAACGTTCTGCTCGGTAACCCAGTCCAGTTCCCGCTGCACCTGATAGTCGACGGCAACGATATGGCCGCGCTCATATCGCAGCAGCAATGCCTGGCCAACATGGTTATCGATCCGCTGAATCCGCCCGGAATAATCGCGAGCAATGCGCAGTCGGTTGTCATACGCATCGCTGATCGCCGTCAGCACACCGTCACGGAAGTGGTAGAAAAGCGACGCCTGAGCCAGCACCCATTCATCCGGCAAAGCACCCAGATAAATCGCCGCTTCCGCCAGGCTATTGGTGATCGCCGGCCGTGCAGCAGAGGGCAGGGGAAAGGTGGTGCTGCGGTTTTCGTGATCGGTCCACACCACCGATTCGCCGCTCACCACCAAGCGCTGCGCCAGCGCATGACTCCAGCCAAACCCCAACCCGCAATCCACTTCCACGGCACTGCTGCGATACAACCGCGTCCAGGCAAACGGCAGGACACCCTCCAACGAGCCATCCGTAAGGGTCAGCAGTTCCTCACCAGTAACCATCGAAACCGGGCAGCCATTGGTACAGGTATTCGCCGAACAGACCGAAGCATCCCCATTGGGGTTTTTCGCCGAAGCCGGGGCATCATCCACATGTTCTTGCTTCACCAGCGCCGTGCGCGCCG
>NZ_JACAPM010000002.1:0-54141 GCF_013385695.1 Pseudomonas sp. D8002 | reverse complement strand
GCGAGGCACCGAGTGGTGGGGCAAAGACCTTTTGGTTACTTTTGGCTGGGCCGGCATTCCGGGCGTTTGCCAAAAGTGACCCGCTGTAAGAGCGGAACCATAGGCGGCCGTTACCTAAATAATGGATATGTACCCCGAACAAAAACCTCAGCGCACCAAGCTCAAATCCAACCGCCCATCACGCACCGGCGGACACCAGTAATACCCCCCAGTCAACGGCTTGCTAATGCGATACAACCCATCAACAATCCCATCCTCAAGCCCACTCATCCGCCGCAGTTGCGCTTCAAACGCATCAAACGAATGCCCAAACGCCAGGAACATCAACCCCGCCTGACCATTCTCGGCCCATGGCATCGACCGCCGCACCACAAACGCCTCCGGGGTAAAACTCTCCTGAGCCGTACGCTTGGTGTGCGCCGACTCCGGCGCGTCCTCCAGCTCCTCGTTATCACCATGGCGCCGACCAATAATGTGGTCCCGCTCCAGAGCCGGCAACGCCGCAAACCCATCCAGATCATGCTGCCACTGCTGGATCGCCGCAAAGCTCGCACCACCCTGCGCCACCGCAGCCTCCACCGCCGCATCATCATGCGGATTCTCAGTGCCATCCTCATAGTCGGTCAGGTCAAACCCGGTCTTGTAGCGAAACCCCTCGGTCATCTGCACCAGACCAAACCCCGGCGCCAGGGCCTTCTCGAACGCCCGGCTGCGCAACAGCAACTCACCGCGATCCACACCGTGCAACCAGACCCACAGCGCCTGCTGGGTCGACGGATTCTCCGCCCCCGGCCCGTTCACATAAGGGAACGCCCGCAACCCGTCAATCCGGGCGCCAAGGGCATTGACCAGCGGCTCACCAAAACCGACCACCGCACTGGCGTCCACCAACTGCACCAGCGCACCCAGTGCGGCAGGCACGGCATCCAGCGACTCAATGGCAAAAAACAGATGGCGTGCCTGCAACGGCACCGGTGCGGCAAGAATGCCCGGCTGGTACTGACTCATGTGAACTCCTTCAAGAAAGCCGCGCAGTTTACCCGGCGAGCTCACGGTTGTGCTCAAGGTTTTCCAAGGTTCGCGGGTTAATGCGTCTAGCCCTTGCCACACGGGCCGTTGATGGGTGAATCTCTAGTCACGTTTTGCAACCATTCCAGGGGTAGCGACATGACCACCGACAACCTGCTCGCCCAGCTGTTTCCCACTGCTGCCGAGATTCCCGAGCAATTCCGGCTCGCGGCGCCCATCGAACAACGTGATTACCTGGTCGGCGGCCAGTTGCATGTGTGGAACGGCCCTTTGGCCGAAGTGCGCAGCCCGGTGCAGTTGCGCGGTGCCGACGGTGACACGCCGGTGATCATCGGCAGCACCCCGCTGCTGGACGCCGACACCGCCTTGACCGCCCTCGACGCTGCCGTGGCCGCCTACGACCGTGGCCAGGGCGCGTGGCCGACCATGCGCGTGGTGGATCGCATCCAGCATGTCGAAGCGTTTTTGCGGCGTATGCGCGAACAGCGTGACGCAGTGGTCAAGCTGCTGATGTGGGAGATTGGCAAGAACCTCAAGGACTCGCAGAAAGAGTTCGACCGCACTTGCGACTACATCACCGACACCATCAACGCCCTCAAGGAACTCGACCGCCGCTCCAGCCGCTTCGAGCTGGAACAGGACACCCTGGGGCAGATCCGCCGGGTGCCGCTGGGCGTGGCGCTGTGCATGGGCCCCTACAACTACCCGCTGAACGAGACCTTCACCACGCTGATCCCGGCGCTGATCATGGGCAACACCGTGGTGTTCAAGCCGGCCAAGCTCGGTGTGCTGCTGATTCGCCCGTTGCTGGAGGCGTTCCGCGACAGCTTCCCGGCCGGCGTGATCAACGTGATCTACGGCAGCGGTCGCGAGACGGTCAGCGCGCTGATGGCCAGCGGCAAGATCGATATCTTTGCGTTTATCGGCACCAACAAGGCCGCCAGCGATTTGAAGAAACTGCACCCGAAACCGCACCGGCTACGCGCGGCGTTGGGCCTGGATGCAAAGAATCCCGGGATCGTGCTGCCGCAGGTCGACCTGGACAATGCGGTCAACGAAGCTGTCACCGGTTCGCTCTCGTTCAACGGCCAGCGTTGCACCGCGTTGAAGATCCTGTTTGTGCATGAGGACGTGGTCGACAGCTTTATCGAGAAATTCAACCGCAAGCTGGCGACCCTCAAGCCTGGCATGCCGTGGGAAGACGGTGTGTCGCTGACGCCACTGCCCGAGCAGGGCAAGGTGGATTACCTCGGCGGCCTGGTGACCGACGCACTGGCCCATGGCGCCAAGGTGGTGAACGAGAATGGCGGCGCCAGCCGTGGCTCGTTTTTCTACCCGGCGGTGCTGTACCCGGTGAACCCGCAGATGCGCGTGTACCACGAGGAGCAGTTCGGCCCGGTGGTGCCGATCGTGCCTTACCGCGACCTGGAGACGGTGATCGACTACGTGCTGGAGTCGGACTTCGGCCAGCAACTGAGTATCTTCGGCACCAGCCCGAGGGAAGTCGGGCGCCTGGTGGACGCGTTCGCCAACCAGGTGGGCCGGATCAACATCAATGCCCAGTGCCAGCGCGGGCCGGACAGTTTCCCGTTCAACGGGCGCAAGAACTCGGCCGAGGGCACGCTGTCGGTACATGATGCGTTGCGGGTGTTTTCGATCCGTACCCTGGTGGCGACCAAGTTCCAGGCGAGCAACAAGGAACTGGTCAGTGACATCCTGCAGGAACGCACGTCGAGCTTTCTGACCACTGACTATATTTTCTGAGCCCGACACCGATCTAAAAATGTGGGAGCGGGCTTGCTCGCGAAAGCGGTGGTTCAGTCGCCGGATGTATTGACTGACACGCCGCCTTCGCGAGCAAGCCCGCTCCCACATTGGAACTGAGTGAAGCCTGAACAACGAGGTTACCCTGATACCAATGAATCTCCCTCTCTTCGCCCGCCGCTTGCTGCGTCCGTTGCTGGACCCGTACCGGCGCTACCGTCACGCCAAGTTGATCCACGCGGTGCGGGTTTCCATTGGGTTGCTCGCAACGATCCTGCTCACCACCGGCATCAACCTGCCCCATGGTGAGTGGGCCTCGGTGACGATGCTGATCGTGATCGGCGGTTTGCAGCACCACGGCAATATCGGCAAGAAAGCCGTCGAGCGCGCCTACGGCACGTTGATCGGCGCCAGCGTCGGTTTGCTGCTGGTGCTGCAACAGGCGTATCTGGGGCAGCCACTTTTGACCTATTTGCTGATGTCGGTGGTGTGCGGGTTCTTTTCCTATCACGCCATCGGCAAGGGCGGATACATCGCGTTGCTGTCGGCCATCACCGTATTTATCGTTGCGGGCCATGGCGATAATCCGATATCGGACGGGTTGTGGCGCACGGTCGACATCCTGATCGGCATCGTCCTGGCCCTGGCGTTTTCCTTCGCCCTGCCGCTGTATGCGGTGTATTCCTGGCGCTACAACCTGGCCAGTGCCTTGCGCGATTGCGCGGCGATTTATAGCCGGATCATCAGCGGCCAATCGGTCACCGATGATGAACACCTCAAGCTGCTGAATCGCCTGAACGCCGCGATGCTGCAACTACGCTCGCTGATGCCATCGGTGTCCAAGGAAGTGCGGATTTCCATGACCGAGCTGGACACCCTGCAGCGGCATTTGCGGATGTGCATCAGCACCCTGGAGATCCTCGGCAACACCCGCCCCGACCCACGGGACAAGGAAGCCCTGGCTCGCATGCAGGTGGCGTTGAAAGCCGAGCACCGGCAGATTCGGGTGCAGTTGATCGGGATGGCGCGGGCGTTGCAATCCGGGGCCACCGACCGGCTGGAACGTCCGAGCACCACGCCGACCCACGAACAGACCTTTGAAGTGCCGGTGGTCAACGCGTTGGACGGTTACCGGTTATTGACCCTGCAACTGGCAGCCAATATTGACGCCATGCGCCAGCGCCTGGCCAAGAGCGCCAGCCACTGGAAAATCTGATCAGCCCCGGTGCAGCGCCTGTATCAACAGCTGCTGCAACGCCTGTAACCGGGGCTCGGGGCTGTCCTCGGCAAAGCGCAACACGTTCGCCACTTCGGGCAGCGGCATCCGCTGGTCGAAGAGGCGATACACTTCCACGCGCTTGTCGAGATGGTCACTGCTGAGCAGGCCGATGCCCAACCCGGCGGCGATGGCCGATACCACACCCTCCACCGACCCACATTCCACCACCACCTGCCAGCGAATGCCCAAGGCGCTCAGGCGTTCCTGGGCCAGTTGCCGGTAAAAACAGCCGGGGCCGAAGGTGATCAGCCGCACGCATTCGTCAGGCGCAGGCTGCCAGCCTGGCCGGGCGCACCAGTGCACCTGTTCGGTCCACAGCAATTGGTCCCGCGCTTCGATACGCGGGATGAAATCCTGGTGCAGCGCCAGGTCCAGCTCACGGTCCACCAGGGCCTGGCGAAGCACGTGGCTCTGCTCCACCACAATTCGCACATCCAGTTGGCGGTGTTGCCGGGAAAACTGGCCGAGCAAGTTCGACAACTCGGCCATCGGCACCTGTTCGGTGGCGCCCAGGCGGATGGAACCTTGTAACTGCACCGGATTGAAATGCGTCAGCGCCGCGTCGTGGGCGCCTGCGCAACGACATCCGTGGGGCTGTGCTGCTGGTGGTGGAAAACGCCGGGCACTTTCTGATGGAGGATGCGCCGGAACGGGTGAGTGAGTACCTTGTAGACTTTATCGGCCAGGTTCACAGTAAACGCTGACTGCCATTTGTCGGGATTACACAAGCCAATAGACTTCACACTTTCTCTTACATATTTTTCACGTTTTATTCACATCCAGAGACGTAGGGTAAAGCCTCATCCGTTACAAACGTTGTAGTTAAAAACCCGCCGCCCCAGCGGGTTTTTTTTGCCCGGGATTTGAGTGGCCACACGGTTTCTGGAGAGAGGAGTCGAAGCAAACCGGCTCATTGCGAGCCGGTCTTGATGGGTCAACGAGCCACCTTGTTGACAGGCGACGCCGCTTGCTCACGTATCGCGCGCTGGGTATCGAGCACCCGCGCCAGGGCCGTTTCGGCTTCAGGACTTTGCTGCGGCACACGAATCGCCGCCGACACCAGGGTAATCAGCTTGGCCATGACCTCGGCATCCGTGGCCGGGCGTCCCAGGCTCATGGAGTTCATCAGCAAACGCAGCTCGGTACCGGCCATCACCCCGGAGATCGCCTTGAGGGCAAATTGCAGGCGTACCCCCAGCTCGTTGCGCGGCAAGTCCGGAAGCGCCAGGGCGAAGGCTTCGAAGAAGCGCTGGAACACCGGCTGGTAATGCACCTTGAGGTATTCCTGGATAAACGGCGACGTGTCGCTGTACACCCGCCCCAGGAACCGGATGAATGAACGCCCTTCCCCGCTGGCCGGGTCGCTGCGTTCCAGGCCCATGGCCGGGGCGAACAGCACCCCGAGCAAGGTGTCGCAATCCAGCGGGCCGTCGGATTCGGCTTCGCACCGGGCGAGCAACTCCAGGCGCTGCTCGTTGAGCGGCTCCAGGCGCTGCATCAGCAGGGTTTTCATCAGGGAGTCCTTGTCCCCGAAGTGGTAATTCACCGCAGCGAGATTGACCTGGGCCCTCTCGGTTATCTGCCGCAACAAAACAGCGTCATAGCCGTATTTGATGAAAAGAGCCTCTGTCGCATCCAGCAATCGGGTCTTGGTAACGTTTGGAGCGCTGAGTTTCTTCGCGACCATAGGGATTGGGGTTCCACTGCGGAAATATTGTTTTAAAAATTAATTTGATTTTTTATACCGGGGCCGCTGCCTGAAAGCAAGTAGTGACACAGCGCCATACTATTCAAAGCCAACAGCAACGGGCTCATTGAGGGTAGCTGATGGATTTTTGCAGTGCCGGAAACGTCCCTTTGAAGAATCGTTTCAAAGGGTAAAACCGCTCTATATCCATGGCTGGCGGAACGGCTGGATCGCGGTTAGTATTCAAACAATATTTTAAAAACAAGAAATAAAACCAGTCCGTGACGTGTACCAGGCAGCTCCTGAACTTGTTACAAGGATTTTCGGGGGAAGCACGGCGCTGTCGAGGCTGCAGGCGTAGTCATGATGACAGATACCCCCGCGCACCCAGGCTTTATCTCCTTGCAAGGCATCGGCAAAAGCTATCAGCTGGCCGGTCAACACCTGTCGATTCTCAATGATGTATGCCTGGCCATCGAAACCGGTGACAGCTGCGGCATCCTCGGCGCCTCCGGCTCCGGCAAAAGTACCCTGCTCAATATTCTCGGCCTGCTGGATTTGCCCGACTGCGGCCAGTACCGCTTTGCCGGCCATGACATCTTCAGCGCCAGCCCCGATCAACTGGCGGCGATCCGCAATCAGCAGATCGGTTTCGTCTTCCAGAGTTTCAACCTGCTGCCACGCCTCAGTGCCCTGGACAACGTCGCCCTGCCCCTGAGCTACCGCGGCGTGTCACGCCACGACTCGGTGGAACAGGCCCTGCGCATGCTCGACCAGGTGGGCCTGGCCGAGCGCGCCCACCATCGCCCGGCCGACCTTTCCGGCGGCCAGCGCCAACGGGTCGCCATCGCCCGGGCATTGGTCGGCAACCCGTCGGTGATCCTCGCCGACGAACCCACCGGCAACCTCGACAGCACCACCGCCCAGGAGATCATGGACCTGTTGCTGGCGCTCAACCGCGAGCAGCAGGTGACGCTGATCATCGTCACCCACGACCCGCACATTGCCGAACGCCTGAATCGCAAGATCCTGGTGCGCAATGGCGTGGTGCAAGAGGCCGGGCGCCTATGAGCCTGCGGGTCGAACAAAGCCTGAGCCAGTTGCTGTACGAGGCGTTTGTCAGCCTGCGCACATTGGGCAAGCGCTCGATCCTGGCCTTGCTGGGCATCGTCATCGGCAGTTCCTCGGTGGTGGCGCTGATCAATATCGGGCACAACGCCGCCGAAGACGCGGCGATGATTTTCAAGGACATGGGCACCGACACCCTGGTGGCGCAATTCCCGCCCAGGGGTGCCAGCACTGCGCAAATGCCCGCCAGCCTGGACCTAGAAGCCGTGCGCCGCAGCGTTCCAGGCATTGCCCATATCGGTGCGGTCTCGCTGTTCAGCGGGCCAGTGGTGTTCCATGGCCGTACCTGGAACGCAAGCCTCGTCGGCAGTACGCCGGACCTCAAGGATGCCATGCGCCTGTCGGTGCGCGACGGGCGCTTCCTGTCGAGTTTCGATGCTGGGGAAACCTATGCGGTCGTCGGTGACCAGGTCGTCCAGGCCTTGAGCGTGCCCGGCGACCCGCTGCAACTGGGCGACCGGGTACGTATCAACGATTACCTGTTCCTGATCGTGGGCATTCTGCACAGCCAGCCCCGGGCAATGCTGATTCCCGTACAGGCCAACGAATCGCTGTTCGTCCCCGCCCCGGGCATGCGCCGGATCTACGCCAGCCCGCAAATCGGCAACGTGATCATCCGTGCCACCCCCGGCCAGGATATGGAACGCCTCGCCCAGGACTCAGCCGTGGCACTGCGAGCCCAGCTCACCGACCACGATGTCGACATTCAGGTACCCCAGCAAATGATCGATGGCATGACCCGCCAAAGCCGGACCTTCGCCTACCTGCTGCTGGCCCTGGGCGCGATCTCCCTGGTGGGCGGCGGCGTCGGCGTGATGAACGTGATGCTGATGAACGTATCGGAACGGCGCCGGGAAATCGGGATCCGCATGGCCCTCGGGGCGCGCCAGCGCGACATTCGCAACCTGTTCCTGCTGGAAGCCGTGACCCTGACCGCCGTGGGTGCGGTATGCGGCGCGGTACTGGGCATGACCGCCGCGTACCTGTATGCCAGGCTGTCCGGCTGGCAGTTTTCCCTGGCGGTGGCCGCGCTGCCGCTCGGGGTCGGCAGCACGTTGCTGGTGGGGCTGTTTTTCGGGATCTATCCGGCGGTGTCGGCCTCGCGGCTGCAGCCGGTGGAGGCCCTGCGCGATGAATAAACGGCTGCTGTTGTTGACCGCCTTGGTAAGCCTGCACAGCGTGGCCGCCGACGTGGTGATTCGCCCCTCCGCACCCAGTACCACCCGCAGTGGCTATGAACGCAGCGTGTCGCTGAATGCCCAGTCCACCACCCTGACCCTGGGGGATGCGGTGTACCTGGGCCTGCGCAACAACCCGGCGATTCGCAGCGCGTACCTGCAACGGGTGGCGCAGAAATTCGACCTGCGGGTGGCTGAAGACACGTTCAACCCCAAGCTGACCCTGAACAGCTACTACCGCACGACTAAAGGCACTGAAGACAGCTCCCGCAACGCTAACCTCGCGCCCAATGCCACCTTGCTCGGTGAGTACGGCACGCGCCTGAGCATGAACTGGACCCAACAACTGAACAACGCCGATCGCGCCGGACGCTACCGCAGCGACGGCCTCGACCTGTCGCTGATCCAACCGCTGATGCGCGGTGCCGGCTGGGACGCCACCACCGCCCCGCTGCGCCTGTCACGCCTGTCGGAACAGGCCAACCGCCTGAACCTCAAGGCCAACGTGGCGCAAACCATCAGCAACATCATCGCCACCTACCGCGAGTTGCTGCGGGCCCAGGAACAACTGAGCATCGTGCAGGACGCCCTCAAGCGCTCCGGCACTTTGCTTGAAGTGAACAAGGCACTGATCAGTGCCGGGCGCATGGCCGAGTTCGAGATTGTGCAGACCGAAGCCGATATCGCCACCCAGCAACTGGGGGTGGAAGAAGCCCAGAACCAACTGGACACCAGCCGCCTGGCCCTGCTGCGTCTGCTGGCCCTCGACCTGTCGACACCGATCCGCGCCACCGAGGCCCTTGAAGCCAGGCCCATGGACATCGATAAACGCCAGGCTTTCGTGCTGGCGCAGAACCAGCAGCCGGAATACCTCGCCACCCTGCTCGGCAGCCAGCAGGCCGACCTCAACCTGGTGATCGCCAAGGACTCCGGCCGCTGGCAAGTGGACCTGGTGGCCGGTGCCAACCAGATTCGGGCCGCCACCAATGACGATAACGGCTACAACAGCAACCGGCGCTGGGACAGCTACGCGGGCGTGCAGGTGCAGATTCCCATCGGCGACATCAGCACTCGCCAGGCCGAGGTGCACGCGCGGGTCGATGTGGAAAACCAGGAGATCATCATCGCCGACGCCCGCCAGCAACTGGAGCGCGACGTCAACGATGTGGTGCGCGACCTGGGCACTCGCTGGCGCCAGTATGAAATTTCCCAGCGGGCGGTAGAGTTGTCCAAGCGCAAGATCGAAATCGAACGGGAAAAACTCAGCGCCGGGCGCTCCACGAACTTCCAGGTATTGAGTTTCGAAACCGACCTGCGCAACGCCGAGAACTCGCGGCTCAATGCGCTGATTGCCTATTTGAACGCCCAGACTCAGCTCGACTTGACCTTGGGCATGACGCTGGAAAGTTGGGAAATCGCCCTCAATGACTACTAATAAGAAGCGCCTGTTGGGCGTCGTGTTGATTGTGCTGGTGGCCGGCGTCGGCGTCTCGCTGCTCAGCCGTCAAAGCCCGGCCGCCAACCAGCCCGGCAACGCCGAGCAGTGGCTGGCGGTGAAGGTCGACCCGCTGGTGCATCAGATCGGCCTGGTGGGCAAGATCGAGCCTGACACCACCATCACCCTCACCGCGCCGTTCGACGGTAATGTGCAGGCCAACCTGGTGGAACAGGGCCAGCGGGTCGAGGCCGGGCAGGTGCTGCTGCGCATGGACCCGGCCACCCTCGAAGTGCAACTGCGCGACGCCCTCTCCGCCCAGCTCAAGGCCCGGCGCACGGTGCAGGAAATGCAGGACTGGGACAGCGGCCAGCAAGTCGGGCGCGCCCGCCGCACCCTGCGCACTGCCGAAATGACCGCCAGCAACACCCAGCGCAAACTCACCGAAAGCGAAAACCTGTTCAAGCGCGGCATCATCCCGCGCAACGAACTCGACGACCTGAAACAACAGGCCACCCAGCAACAACTCGACCTGACGGCCGCCCGCGCTGAGCTGCAACAGACCGTTGAACAAGGCAAGGGCGAATACCGGCAGATCGCCGATATGGAGCTGACCAACGCCACGGTGAAATATGAAGCCCTGCGCACCCTGCTCGATGGCAAGGAGGTCAAGGCACCGTTCTCCGGCATTGTGGTGCCGGCGCCGGGCAGTAACTCATCGACCCAGGGCGGCGGGAGCAATAGCGCGCCGGTGCAGGCCGGGAGCAAGGTCAGCCAGGGCCAGGTGCTGTTTGGACTGGCGAATATCGAGAAACTGAAAATCGTCGCCAAGGTGTCGGAGCTGGACATCAACCAGTTGCACCAAGGGCAGGCGGTGGAGGTGATGGGCGACGGGTTTGATGGGGAACGGCTGACGGGGTCGGTCAGCGTGGTCAGTGGCTTGGCGATTGCCAGCGACAGCCAGGGCAGCGCGCAGTTTCCGGTGACCCTGTCGATTCCCAAGCTGACCCCGCAACAGTTGCAACGGGTAAGGTTGGGGATGAGTGCGCGGTTGACCATTGTGACCTACAACAATGACCAGGCGATTGTCGTACCGGCCCAGGCGATCAGTCGCGGGGATGGGGTGATGACGGTGGAATATCGGGCAGCGATGGATAAACCGGTGGAGCGGGTGACGGTGACCACCGGGCAGTCGACGGCCCAGGGGGTTGAAGTGTTTGGGTTGAAGCCTGGGTTTGTGAAGGTCGGTCCATGAACCCGACCTGTAGGAGCTGGCTTGCCTGCGATAGCAATCTCTCAGTTGATAAAGATGCAGCTGACCCACCGCTATCGCAGTCAAGCCAGCTCCCACATTAGATTCAGAGGTGTGCCAACCTCGCGGCCAGCGCCTTGGCCTGAATCGCGACATCCGTCACTGCGGTACTTTCCCACCACATCCCGCGCAACGGCGGGCCCATGGCAAACAGCCGCCGGCTGACATTCCCGTGGGCATCCAGCACCGCCCCCGACACATCCGCCGCAATCCCCAACGCCAACGGCCCGGGCTGAATCAGCCCGCGCTTGAGCAACTGCCTGGGCAACGGCCGGGCCACGCGCCGCCAGTCATATTCAATCCCGCTGGAGTTGATCAGCGCTGCCCCCGACACCTGCACCACATCCTGCTCTCCACGATGACGCAGGCGGATCGTCACCTCACCTTGCGAAGGTACCAGCCCCTTGTACGAAGCCGCCCGGATCCGCAGCCGCCCTTCCCCATGCAACCGCGCCACCAACTCGGCACTCAACGGCGGCGAACGGTGGTGGTGGCTTTCCCACCAGGGCCGCACATGCCGCACGAACTGACGTTTCTCGCCCTCGCTGGCCTGGCTCCACAACCGCCCGATGTTGGCACGCACGGTGTCCAGCGGCGCTTGCCAGTCAATCCCCTGCTCCAGCGCGAGCCGGCATTGGCGCCGCACCTCCCGCAGCAATTGCCGGGGGCTGCGCAGGCTGTGGTCTTCTCCCAGGAAGTCGACCCAGGCCGGCGGCTGCCGACGGACATGGGGCAACAGGCCGTGGCGCGAAAAAATCTCGATGGGCCCGCGATGGCCGGCCTGTTCCAGGGACACCACGGCGTCCACCATGGTCAGCCCGGAACCGATGATCAGCACGGTGGATTGCGGGTCCAGTTGGGTCATGGCCGGTACATCCCACGGATCGACGGCAGCGGCATTCAAGCCGCTGGATTCGGTCTGTGGCGTGCGTGCCGCCGGGAACATGCCGGTGGCCAATACCGCACAGGCACCGCGCAGTTGCTGGCCGTCGCTCAAGGTCAGCCGCGTGGCGTGTTCATCCACCTCAAGGTCTGTCACCTCGGCGCGAATGTGCTCGACGGTCGACGCGGAGATCGCCTTGGCCTCGGCCAGCCGCTGCTGCGCGTACAGGCCAAAAATCCCGCGGGGCGGAAACAGTTCGCTGATGGGCACGTGCTGCTGGTCCGACTCGGGCCAGCCGCCGCCGGCGATGTAGGCGGTCAGCCACTGGGTCAGGTCATCGGCGTTGTCCGGGTCGACGCTCATGCGCGCGGCGTTGCCGTTCAAGGTGTGCCCAAGCTCTACCGCACTGTAGGCCTCGCCGCGCCCCAGTTCCTGGCGCGGCTCGATCACCAGGATCTGCCGCGTGCCCGGCAGGCGCAGCAACTGCACCGCCAGCATCGTCCCGCTCAGGCCGCCGCCGACAATCAGCACATCGGCGTTGCGAATGGCGCTCGTCGCCTGTCCGCGTTCGGTTTCACTCATGAAATTGCGCCCTTACTGTCTGCCTGAATGGTTGTGGTAAAAATCGCCCCGTGCAGTATCCAGCACATCGACCCGGGACGCCTAGTTCAGCCCGACTGCGGGAAGCCCAGGCTCTGGCCGCTAATCAGCCATTGCTCCAGCACCGTCGCCAGGCCGCCTTGCCAGTGGGTGCTTTCCCCGCTCCACAATTCGGTCTTGCCCGAAGGCTGCCACCAGCGACAGAGCCGTTGTGAGGTGTCCACAGGGTCGATCCGTCGCACCATCGCCAACGTCTGGAGCCCAGGGACATACGCGTGGGTAGGCCGGATGCGCCACACTTGTTGCTGCAGGGCAGCGGGCTCGAGGTCATCCGCCAGGGTCAGGATCTGGCCACCGATCACCTGGGCGGCCAGGGCCAGCAGCAATAGGCCGGGTTCGAAGGCACCGCTGAGGGCCAGCCGCGACTGCTCGGTAAAGCCCTGCTGACGCAAGCCATCAGCCAGGCGCTCGACATCCCGCAACGCATCGATCCAGCGCCAGGCATACCACTGGCCGTCACGCTTGTGGCGCAGGGCGCTGTGCAACGGGGTCACCTGTGCCCAATGGCGCAACTGCGCCAACGCCTCGGGCAACACCGTAACCCGTTCGGCGGGCCATTCCACATCCAGCGCAAGTTCAAGTTCATGCACGCTCATAGGGTGATGCTCCTATTGGTGAAACAAGCATGCGGTGGTCCGCTGGCCGGATTTATGTGGGCGGCGGTGGGACGGCTCGACTCGCTCGCGAAAACGGTGCGTCAGGCAACATCAATGCTGAATGTCAGTCCGCATTCGCGAGCAAGCCCGCTCCCACATTTGTTTTATGTACACCCGACAAATCACGATAGCTGGCCCCCGGATGGTTGTCCGCCAACCGCGCGCCGTCCCCAAACAATTTCTCCCGCAGGGTGCCCTGGGCATATTCGGTCTTGTACACGCCGCGCTTCTGCAACTCCGGCACCAGTAACTCGACCGCGTCGATAAAGGTCTCGTGGGTCAGTGCATAGGCCAGGTTGAAGCCGTCCACATCGGTCTCTTCAACCCATTCCTGCAACAGATCGGCCACGGTTTCCGGGCCGCCGACGAACAGCGGGCCGAAGCCGCCGATGCCGACCCAGTCTGCCAGTTCATTCGGGGTCCAGACCTTGTTCGGGTCGGCAGTGGAGAAGGCTTCCACCGCCGATTGAATGGCGTTGGTATGCACATGCTTGAGGGGTTCATCGGGCTTGAACTGGCTGAAGTCGATGCCGGTCCAGCCGGAGATCAGGGCCATCGCGCCTTCGTAGCTGACATAGGATTTGTATTCGTCGAACTTGGCCTTGGCCTTGGCATCGGTCTCGCCAACGATCACCGTCTGCAAGTTGAAGATCAGGATTTTCTTCGGGTCACGCCCCGCCTCGGCCGCACGGCGGCGGATATCGGCAACGGTTTTCTTCAGCAGCACTTTCGACGGTGCGGCAACGAACACGCATTCGGCCTGTTCGGCGGCGAACTGTTTGCCACGGCTCGACGCCCCGGCCTGGTACAGCACCGGCGTGCGTTGTGGCGACGGTTCGCACAGGTGAATGCCGGGCACCTGGAAGTGTTTGCCGACGTGGCGGATCTCGTGGATCTTGCTCGGGTCGCTGAAGATCCGCCGTTCGCGGTCGCGTAACACCGCGCCCTCTTCCCAGCTGCCTTCCCAGAGCTTGTAGCAAACCTCCAGGTATTCCTCGGCGTAGTCGTAGCGCGCATCGTGTTCGGTCTGGGCTTTCTGGCCGAGGTTCTTCGCGCCGCTTTCCAGGTACGAGGTGACGATGTTCCAGCCGACGCGGCCCTTGGTCAGGTGGTCGAGGGTGGAAAGGCGCCGGGCGAACGGGTACGGGTGTTCGAAGGACAGTGAAGCGGTGAGGCCAAAACCCAGGTGTTCGGTGACCAGCGCCATGGGTGCGATCAGCGACAGCGGGTCGTTGACCGGCACCTGGGTCGCCTGGCGAATCGCTGCGTCACCGTTGCCGTTATAGACGTCGTAGATGCCCAGCACGTCGGCGATGAACAGGCCGTCGAACTTGCCGCGCTCGAGAATTTTTGCCAGGTCGGTCCAGTATTCCAGGTCCTTGTACTGCCATGAGCGGTCACGCGGGTGGGCCCACAGGCCCGGCGACTGGTGGCCGACACAGTTCATGTCGAAGGCATTCAAACGGATTTCACGAGGCATTAAACGTTACTCCGGGGGGCGACACCGTTGAGGTGGTAGTTGCCGACAATCTGGTATTTCCAGCGCAGGGGATCATCAAGGGTCGGCGGCAGCGCAGTACGCTGGCCGGTGAGTTCGAATTCGGCGTTGCTGGCAGCGATGAGGGCCTCGGCAGCCGCTATCTGGGCTTCTGTGAGGGCCACCGGGCCTGGGTGGGTTTCGGCACGCTCAAACAAAGCAGCCGCTACCTCCACGCGAATCTGCAAATCGCCAAAGCGGCTGATCACGTAGGGGTCATCACTTTTCTCGACAAAGCGCCGGGTGCTTTCCAGCAGTTGGCGCGCCTGATTCAGTGCGGTCATGGATGCAGCTCCTCAGTTCCAGGCATGGCGTGCGGGCTTGACGCCGTTGAGCACGAAGTTGCCGATCAGGTGGTATTTCCAGCGGGCCGGGTCGTGCAGGGTGTGGGTACGCGCGTTGCGCCAGAAGCGGTCGAGGTTGTGCTTGCCGGACACCGAGCGGGTGCCGGCCAGTTCGAAGAGTTTGCTGCTGGCGAGCAAGGCGGTTTCCGCCGACAGCACTTTGGCCTGGGCGACGACCAACGAGGCATTGGCCACGGTGTCTTCGTTGGGGTTGGCCAGGGCCTGGTCGACGGCAATGCCGGCCTTGGCGAGGATCGCTTCGGTGCCGTGGACCCGCCATTCCAGGTCGCCGATGGCGGCGATGGTGAACGGGTCTTGCCAGCCGTGATCCTGCTGGCTGTCGATCCAGGGCCGGGCCTGGCGTGCATGAATCTTGGCTTGTTCCAGGGCCCCGAGGGCGATGCCGGTGTCGACGGCCGCCTGGATGATCTGCGAAATCGGGCCGTTGGCGGTGGGTTGGTCGAAGGCCTGGTGGGCGGGGATCACCGCACTCAGCGGCACCTTCACACCGTCGAGGGTCACGCCGCCGCTGGCGGTGGTGCGCTGGCCGAAGCCGTCCCAGCTGTCGATCACTTGCAGGCCCGGCGCGTCCCGTTCGACAAAGGCGATGAACGCCTGGTCTTTTTCGTTGACGCCCACCGTCGGCACGATATGGGCGAACAGTGCGCCGGTGCAGTAGAACTTCTCGCCGTTGATGTACGCACTGTCGCCGTCGAAGCGCACTTGTGTGTCAAACGTGCCGGCGTTCTTGCTCTTGGCTTCGGAGAAGGCATTGCCAAACCGATAGCCCTGCAGGACCTTGGCGAAGTAGTGCTGCTTTTGCTCCTCGCTGGCGGTTTGCAGGAGGATGTCGACGACGCCCAGGTGGTTCTGCGGAATCTGCCCCAGGGACGGGTCGGCGGCGGAGATCAGCTTGATCACCTCGGCCACCGTCACATAGGACACTCCCGCGCCGCCATAGGCCTTGGGAATGGTGATGCCCCACAGGCCACTGGCAGAGAATTCGTCCAGCTCGGCCACCGGCAGGCGTCGCTCGCGGTCGCGCACGCCGGCGTCCACGGCAAAACGCTTGGCCAACTCGGTGGCAACCGCAATGGCCTCGGCGTCCGAACGGATGATGTGGGCAGGTTGTAGGGGTTGGGCTGACATGGGCCGACTCCAGGCTCCAGAGAGATACTGGAGTGATTGCAGGAGTCGTGCCCGAATGCAATGTGCAATGAAATCAGCGGGTTGCCGGTATATCAGGGAAGTCGTTGGCGGTTCAAAACAGCAAAGTGTCCAACCACTGTTGCGCTGCCAACAGTTGATCATCCGGGAGCAAGGCCCCGTGGTGGCTTTCAATACCGGCGACACTGACTTCGGTATTGAAAGCCAACTCACTACCACTCAGGCATCGGCAGGACGGTCGTCCACGATATAAAAACTATGGTCAGAAAGGCGCTCGTCATGTCCATCTTGACGCACGCCATATTTTGCCTCCACCACCTCACGGCGGAAGACAATACCGTTCACAACATCTTTGTATTGGTGCTCCAGCGACTTTACCTCGATGTGACCAAACAGCAAGCCGTTCCCCCTGACCGTCCACCTGATTGTTTGCCCAATGGCCAGTCCCGGATACGCGGGAATAATGATCGAGGCTTGCCCACCCTGCATCTCGGGATAATTCACATGGTTCCCGTGAGAGGGATTAATGCGTGGACGGGGAAGCAAGTCACTACTCTTGATGTGCTTTGAGTCTTGCGCTGTCATCAGTGTGCTCTCCATTTAGTGAAGCCAACTGCCCCTTCCGCCCGCGCTCCGATTGAGCCAGTTCTCTGAGCAGTAACTCCCACACTAGATTCAATCCAACGCTGATGTAAGCTGTGAAATCTGACAGTTGACAACACTCAAAGCCAAGAGTCTTAAATCACCACGTTGCGCACAAACCGCACCGCCACGTCGCCGTCATTGCGATAGGCGTGAAGGTAGCGGCTGGCGAACATCAGGAACTCACCGGTGGCGACGTTTTTTTCCTCATCCCCCAGCACCAGCGTCAGGGTGCCTTCGAACACAAACAACTGCACGCTCCAACCCTCGGGGTCCGGTTCAGGCATGTAGCGATCGCCGGGCTCCAGGCGCATCTCCCATAGTTCCACCTCGCGACGCGCGGTGGCCTTGGCCAGCAGCACGGCTTTGCTGCCGGGGATGTCACCGGCCCAGGCCAGTTCGTTGATACGGCTGTGATCAGCGGCATCCGGGGCCTGGATCAAGTCGCTGAAGGCCACGTCCAGGGCTTCGGCCACCCGGTCGAGGGTCGACAGGCTGACGTTTTTCTCCCCCGCCTCGATTGCCACCAGCATGCGCCGGCTGACGCCGGATTTTTCGGACAGCGCCGTCTGGCTCAACTCAGCCGCATGGCGCAGGCGCCGAACGTTCTGGCTGACGTGTTGCAGGACCGAGGCCCGTTGCGGATTTTCTTTGTGCACTATATTGCTCACAGGGTGGGGTTGCGCAGTATACTGCCCAGCTTGCGGCGCATTGTGCGGTCCGCGCCCTTCCTGTGCAAGACCGAGCAGCCATGATCACCTCCCCGTTGTTTTCCCGTTTCAGCAAAGCCGAATGTGTATTGGTGGTGATCACCATGTTTTGGGGCGGCACCTTTTTGCTGGTGCAGCACGCCATGGCCGTCAGCGGCCCGATGTTTTTCGTCGGCCTGCGTTTTGCTGCGGCGGCGCTCATCGTCGGGGCGTTCTCATTCCGCAGCCTGCGGAACCTGACGCTGTTTGAATTGAAGGCTGGCTGCTTTATCGGTGTGGCGATCATGTTCGGCTACGGTTTGCAGACCATTGGCTTGCAGACGATCCTGAGCAGCCAGTCGGCATTTATTACTGCGCTGTATGTGCCATTCGTGCCGCTGCTGCAATGGCTGGTACTGGGACGGCGGCCGGGGTTGATGCCGAGCATCGGCATCATGCTCGCGTTTACCGGGCTGATGCTGCTGACCGGCCCGGCCGGGGCATCATTGAATTTCAGCCCCGGTGAAATCGCCACGTTGATCGGTGCGGTAGCGATTGCCGCCGAGATCATCCTGATCAGCGCCTTTGCCGGGCAGGTGGATGTACGCCGGGTAACGGTGGTGCAACTGGCCACGGCGTCGGTGCTGTCGTTCCTGATGGTGGTGCCGATGGGCGAGGCGCTGCCGGGGTTTTCCTGGTTGCTGCTGTTCAGCGCGGTGGGCCTGGGGCTGACCAGCGCGGTGATTCAGGTGGCGATGAACTGGGCGCAGAAAAGCGTCTCGCCGACTCGCGCCACGCTGATTTATGCCGGGGAGCCGGTGTGGGCCGGCGTAGTCGGGCGGATTGCCGGGGAGCGCTTCCCGCCGATTGCCATGGTGGGCGCGGCGTTGATCGTGGCGGCGGTGATTGTCAGTGAGATGAAAACCCGCCGGCAGCGGCTCGCCGAGCCCCAGGCCGAACTGGAACATGAAAACCAGGGTTGAACGGCCTCAGAGGCGCAACTCACCGTCCAGGTTGATGGCCTGCAGGAACGCCTCGTCATGGGACACCACGATCAGCGCGCCCTGGTACTGATTGAGCATTTGCTCCAGGGCAATCCGGCTGGGCAAGTCCAGATGGTTGTCGGGTTCGTCCAGCAACAACAATTGCGGCGGATGCTCGGCGTAGAGCTGTGCGGCCAGGGCAATTTTCAGGCGCTCGCCACCGCTCAGTTGGCAGGTGTCGAGCATCGCGCGGTCAGCATCAATGCCCATTTGCGCCAGCCGTGTACGCGCTTCGCTTTGCGGCAGTAGCGGATTACTTTCGTAGAGCCATTGCACCGCCGTGCGCTCGGGGTGCTCCAGCCCGGCGTGTTGGTCCAGCCAGCCGATATGACAACTGCGCACCAACTCACCGGCAGCCACCGGCAACTGGCCGGCAATCACCCGCAACAGGGTCGACTTGCCACTGCCATTGGCTCCCAGGATCGCCATGCGCGTCGGGCCGGTCAGGGTGAGATTGATCGGTGCGCGGTTGCCAAACGGCAACACCACGTCGTTCAACTGCAGCACCAGCTTGCCCTGGGGCACCACGCTTTCCGGCGACAGCATCATGCGCTGGATCTCGGGCGCACACCGCGCACGCGCCTCGGCGATCCGTTGCTGTTGCTGCTCACGCGCCAGCTGCTGGTTGAGGCGCAACTTGCCCTGGCTGTTTTCACTGCGCTCTTTCTGGGCGTTGGTGATCAGTTTGGTCTGGTTGCCATCCCGGGCCTGGCGGTCGCCCCGGGCATTGCGGCGTTGCTGACGCTCCATCTGGATAACCGCTTCACGTTGTTCACGTTTGGCGTGCGCGCGCTCCCCCTGCAACGCCGACTGGAACGCCTGCTGCTCCTGCTCCCGTGTCGCCGCATAGTGGCTGTAATTACCGCCGTACACCGCCAAGCCCTTGGGCGACAGTTCGACAATCTCATCCATGTGCTCCAGCAGCCCGCGATCATGGCTGATCAGCACCAGGCCGCCGGGCCACCGATCAATCTGCTGGGCAAGCTTGTGCTGCTGATCAATGTCCAGGTGGTTGCTGGGCTCATCGAGGATCAACCAGTCTGCCCTCGACAACCAGGCGCCCAGCAAAGCGACGCGCTGGCGTTCGCCGCCACTGAAGGCCGCGGTTGGCGAGTCGGCAGTCAAGTGCCCCAGGCCGATTTGCTCCAGGGCCGCCGCCAGTCGAGGCGCGCAATCCCATTGATCAACGGCCAGTGCATGGTCGTGTTCGTCCACGCTGCCCTCGGCGATGCGCGCCAACGCTGCCAGCACTTGGTCGACACCCGCCAACGCCGCCACGCTGGGATAGTGTTCGGGCTCCAGCAGTTGCGTCACCGCGTACACACTGCCCTCGCGGCGCACATGCCCGCGGGTGGGCTGCAGGGTGCCCGCGAGCATTGCGCCCAGCAAGGACTTGCCAGTCCCGTTGGCCCCCACGAGGCCGGTCGCACGGGCGCTGAAGGCATGGTTCAGGTTGTCGAACAGGCTGCGTCCATCCGGCAGGCTGCAGGCGACATGGTCAAGGTGGAGCAATCGCTGGGTCATCACACGTCCTTATGCAACAGGCTGAAAAAAACCTTTGAACAGCATACCTTCCCTGGATACAGGCATTGAAACAATGCCAAACAGCCTTTTTCAGCCTACCTTGTAGGATCCTGCCACATCTTGCCGTTTGGTGATCAAGATTCCGGCACGTATGATGCATCCCAAACTCCCGCAGATTAGAAGCCTATGTCCCTGATAGTTCTACTGCTTCTGCCTTTTATCGGCAGCTGTCTGGCGGCCTTGCTGCCGCACAACGCACGCAACACAGAGTCCCTGCTGGCCGGCCTTGTGGCCCTGGTCGGGACGGTTCAAGTCGCCCTGCTGTACCCCCAGATCGCCCATGGTGGCGTGATACGTGAAGAATTCATGTGGTTGCCCAGCCTCGGGCTGAACTTCGTATTGCGCATGGACGGTTTTGCCTGGTTGTTCTCGATGCTGGTGCTGGGCATCGGGACCCTGGTGTCGCTGTACGCCCGGTATTACATGTCGCCGGAAGACCCGGTGCCGCGCTTCTTCGCGTTTTTCCTGGCCTTCATGGGTGCGATGCTCGGCCTGGTGATCTCCGGCAACCTGATCCAGATCGTGTTTTTCTGGGAGCTCACCAGCCTGTTCTCGTTCCTGCTGATCGGCTACTGGCACCACCGCGCCGATGCCCGGCGTGGCGCCTATATGGCGCTGATGGTCACCGGCGCGGGCGGCTTGTGCCTGCTGGCGGGGGTGATGCTGCTCGGGCATATCGTCGGCAGCTACGACCTGGACCAGGTCCTGGCTGCCGGTGATCAGATCCGTGCCCATTCGTTGTACCCGATCATGCTCGCCCTGGTGCTGATCGGCGCCCTGAGCAAAAGCGCGCAATTCCCCTTCCACTTCTGGCTGCCCCACGCCATGGCTGCACCGACGCCGGTGTCGGCCTACCTGCACTCGGCAACGATGGTGAAGGCCGGCGTGTTCCTGCTGGCCCGCCTGTGGCCGTCGCTGTCCGGCAGCGAAGAGTGGTTCTGGATTGTCGGCGGTGCCGGTGCCATTACCCTGCTGCTCGGCGCTTATTGCGCCATGTTCCAGAACGACCTCAAAGGCCTGCTGGCCTACTCCACCATCAGCCACCTCGGGCTGATCACCTTGCTGCTGGGCCTCAACAGCCCGCTGGCCGCTGTCGCCGCCGTATTCCATATCCTTAACCACGCCACTTTCAAGGCGTCGCTGTTCATGGCGGCGGGGATCATCGACCACGAAAGCGGCACCCGTGACATCCGCAAGCTCAGCGGCCTGTTCAAGCTGATTCCGTTTACCGCCACCCTGGCGATGGTCGCCAGTGCGTCCATGGCCGGCGTGCCGCTGCTCAACGGTTTCCTGTCCAAGGAAATGTTCTTCGCCGAGACCGTATTTATCTCCGCCACCGCCTGGGTGGAAATCGCCCTGCCGGTCATCGCCACCATCGCCGGTACCTTCAGCGTGGCCTATGCCCTGCGCTTTACCGTGGATGTGTTCTTCGGCCCCAAGGCCACCAACCTGCCCCACACCCCGCACGAGCCGCCACGCTGGATGCGTGCGCCGGTGGAGTTGCTGGTGTTTACCTGCCTGCTGGTGGGGATTTTCCCGGCCCAGGTGGTCGGTTCGATCCTCGCCGCAGCGGCCCTGCCGGTGGTCGGCGGCGAACTGCCGGAATACAGCCTCGCCATCTGGCACGGCTGGAACGCGCCAATGATCATGAGCCTGGTGGCCATGTCCGGCGGTGTCGTGCTCTATCTGCTGCTGCGCAAGCAACTCAAGTTGGGCCGCTTCAAATACCCGCCGATCATCAGCTACTTCAATGGCAAGCGCGGCTTCGAGCGCTGCCTGGTGGTGATGATGCGCGGGGTGCGCAAGATCGAAAAACGCATCAGCACCAAACGCCTGCAAACCCAGCTGTTCCTGCTGGTGCTGGCGGCGGTGATCGCCGGGTTGATCCCGATGCTCTACAGCGGCATCAGTTGGGGCGACCGGCCGAAGATCCCGGGCTCCATCGTGTTCGTCACCCTGTGGCTGCTGGCAATCGCCTGCGCCCTGGGCGCCGCCTGGCAAGCCAAGTACCACCGGCTGGCAGCCCTGACCATGGTCAGCGTGTGCGGGATGGTGACCTGCGTGACCTTCGTCTGGTTCTCGGCGCCAGACCTGGCGCTGACGCAACTGGTGGTTGAAGTGGTCACCACCGTGCTGATCCTGCTGGGCCTGCGCTGGCTGCCACGGCGGATCGAAGAAGTTTCCCCACTGCCCAGCTCGCTGCGCAAGGCACGCATCCGCCGCCTGCGGGACTTCCTCCTGTCCACCGTGGTCGGTGGCGGCATGGCGCTGCTCTCCTACGCGATGCTGACCCGCCAGACCCCCAACGACATCTCCTCCTTCTACCTCAGCCGTGCCCTGCCAGAAGGCGGTGGCAGCAATGTGGTGAACGTGATGCTGGTGGACTTCCGGGGCTTCGACACCCTGGGAGAAATCACCGTGCTCGGCGCCGTGGCGCTGACCGTCTACGCCCTGCTGCGCCGCTTCCGCCCGTCGAAGGAAAGCATGGAGCTGCCCGCGCAACAGCGCCAACTGGCACCCGACGTGGCCACCGACCTGATCAACCCGCGCCAGGCCAGCGACACCGCCCTGGGCTTCATGATGGTGCCGGCGGTGCTGGTGCGCCTGCTGCTGCCGATTGCGCTGGTTGTCTCGTTCTACCTGTTCATGCGTGGGCACAACCAACCGGGCGGCGGGTTTGTCGCCGGCCTGGTGATGTCCGTCGCGTTCATCCTGCAATACATGGTCGCCGGTACCCAGTGGGTCGAGGCGCAGATGAGCCTGCGGCCGATGCGCTGGATGGGCTTTGGCTTGTTGTCGGCAACCCTGACCGGGCTGGGCGCACTGCTCGCCGGCTACCCGTTCCTCACCACGCACACCTGGCACTTCAGCCTGCCGGTGCTGGGGGACATCCACGTCGCCAGCGCGCTGTTCTTCGACGTCGGTGTGTACGCCATGGTGGTCGGCTCGACCTTGCTGATGCTCACCGCCCTCGGCCACCAATCGGTGCGCGCCCATAAACCCAGTAACCAGGCGAAAGCCGTTGCCAGCCCAGGAGGAGCCGCCTGATGGAAGAAGTCATCGCAATTGCCATTGGGGTCCTGGCGGCCTCCGGCGTCTGGCTGATCCTGCGGCCACGGACGTTCCAGGTGGTGATGGGCCTGTGCCTGCTCTCCTACGGGGTCAACCTGTTCATCTTCAGCATGGGCAGCCTGTTCATCGGCAAGGAGCCGATCATCAAGGATGGCGTGCCGCAAGACTTGCTCAACTACACCGATCCGCTGCCCCAGGCCCTGGTGCTGACGGCAATCGTGATCAGCTTCGCCATGACCGCACTGTTCCTGGTGGTGCTGCTGGCATCCCGGGGCCTGACCGGCACTGACCATGTGGACGGCCGGGAGCCCAAGGAATGACCTGGATGAATCAACTGATCATCGCGCCGATCCTGCTGCCGTTGCTGACCGCCGCGCTGATGCTGATGCTCGGCGAGAAGCACCGCCCGCTCAAGGCGCGGATCAACCTGTTCTCCAGCATGGTGGGCCTGGGCATCGCCGTGCTGTTGCTGTACTGGACCCAGAAAGGCGGCCCCGGCTCCATCGGTGTGTACCTGCCGGGCAACTGGCAGGTGCCGTTCGGCATCGTGCTGGTGGTGGACCAACTCTCGGCGATGATGCTGGTGCTCACCGGGATCATTGGCGTCAGCGCCCTGCTGTTCGCCATGGCCCGTTGGGACCGCGCCGGCACCAGTTTCCATGCGCTGTTCCAGATTCAGCTGATGGGCCTGTATGGCGCCTTTCTGACCGCCGACCTGTTCAACCTGTTCGTGTTTTTCGAAGTGCTGCTGGCGGCGTCCTACGGCCTGATGCTCCACGGTTCCGGCCGGGCGCGGGTGTCGGCGGGGCTGCATTACATCTCGATCAACCTGCTGGCCTCGACCTTGTTCCTGATTGGCGCGGCGCTGATCTATGGCGTCACCGGTACCCTGAACTTTGCCGACCTGGCACTGAAAATCCCCCTGGTGCCGGAAGCCGATCGCGGCCTGCTGCATGCCGGTGCGGGCATCCTCGCCGTCGCCTTCCTGGCCAAGGCCGGAATGTGGCCGCTGAACTTCTGGCTGGCGCCTGCCTACTCCTCGGCCAGTGCGCCAGTGGCGGCGATGTTTGCGATCATGACCAAGGTCGGCGTGTACACCGTGCTGCGTCTGTGGAACCTGCTGTTCTCCGGCCAGGCGGGTGCCTCGGCACTGTTTGGCGGCGACTGGCTGATCTACGGCGGCATGGCAACCATCGTCTGCGCGGCGCTGGCGATGATCGCGGCGCAACGCCTGGAACGCATGGCCAGCCTGAGCATCCTGGTGTCCGCCGGGATCCTGCTGTCGGCGGTGGGTTTTGCCCAGCCAAGCCTGACCGCCGGGGCGCTGTTTTATCTGGTCAGCTCCACCCTGGCGCTGAGTGCGCTGTTCCTGCTGGCCGAATTGATCGAGCGTTCGCGCTCGGCCAACGACATGCCCCTGGACGACGAAATCGAAGCCCTGCCCAAGGCCATGGAATCCCTGCATCCACCGCCCGGCACCAATCTCGACGATGAACAGAAAGCCGTGGTCGGCCAGGTGATTCCCTGGACGGTGGCGTTCCTCGGCCTGAGTTTTATCGCCTGCGCCCTGCTGATCATCGGCATGCCGCCGCTGTCCGGGTTTATCGGCAAGCTCAGCCTGCTCAGCGCCTTGATCAACCCGATGGGCCTGGGCAATGCCATCGACGAATCGGTGCGTCCGGCCGCCTGGGGCCTGGTAGCACTGCTGATCTTCTCCGGCCTGGCTTCGCTGATCGCCTTCGCCCGCCTCGGCATCCAGCGTTTCTGGACCCCGGAAGAACGTCCATCGCCGCTGCTGCGCCGCTTCGAATGCGTGCCGATTTTCTTCCTGCTGGGCCTGAGCATCGCCCTGACGTTCAAGGCCGAGCCGCTGATGCGCTATACCCAGGCGGCCGCCGAGAGCCTGAACAACCCGGAACACTATGTGATGGCGGTCATGGCGACGCGTCCGGTGCCGAGCCCTGAAGCCAAGGCCGCCGCCCTGGAGGTGCAGCCATGAAGCGCCTGTTCCCTGCCCCGTGGCTGTCATTGGCAT
This sequence comes from Pseudomonas sp. D8002, assembly GCF_013385695.1. NCBI lineage: Bacteria > Pseudomonadati > Pseudomonadota > Gammaproteobacteria > Pseudomonadales > Pseudomonadaceae > Pseudomonas > Pseudomonas sp. D8002. Next base: position 29,017 of record NZ_JACAPM010000002.1, on the reverse strand, counting down.
TGTGGTTGTTGTGGCTGGTGCTGAACCTGTCCGTCAGCCCCGGCAACCTGCTGCTGGGGGCAATCCTCGGCTTTGCCGCACCGCTGATGATGGCGCCGTTGCGCCCGCTGCCGATCCGCATCCGCCGCCCGGGGGTGATCATCCGGTTGTTCTTCCTGGTGGGGCGTGACGTGATCATCTCCAACCTCGCCGTGGCCTGGGGCATCCTGACCTGCGGCTCGCGCCCACCGCGTTCGCGCTTTATCAAGATCCCCCTGGACCTGCGGGATGCCAACGGCCTGGCCGTGCTGGCGATGATCACCAGCGTGACGCCGGGCACCGTATGGTCGGAACTGGCCCTGGACCGCAGCGTCCTGCTGATCCACGTGTTCGACCTGGATGACGAAGCGCAGTTTATCGAGCACTTCAAACACGCCTACGAACGGCCCCTGATGGAGATCTTCGAATGAGCGCCCTGCTCTCCAATGCGATCCTGTTCAGCCTGTTCCTGTTCTCCCTGGCCATGGTGCTGACCCTGGTGCGCCTGTTCAAAGGCCCGTCGGCCCAGGACCGGGTGCTGGCGCTGGATTACCTGTACATCCTGGCCATGCTGATGATGCTGGTGCTGGGTATTCGGTATGCCAGTGACACGTATTTTGAAGCAGCGCTGTTGATTGCGCTGTTTGGCTTTGTGGGGTCATTTGCCCTGGCGAAATTCCTGCTGCGTGGGGAGGTGATCGAATGATCAATGTCGACGTGTTGCCGCTGTGGGTTGAAGTGATCGTCGCGGTATTGTTAGTGCTTAGCAGCCTGTTTGCGCTGATTGGGGCGATTGGGTTGTTGCGGATGAAAGACTTTTTCCAGCGCATGCACCCGCCGGCGCTGGCCTCGACCTTGGGCGCCTGGTGCGTGGCGTTGGCCTCGATCATCTACTTTTCGGTGCTCAAGTCCGGTCCGGTATTGCACGGCTGGTTGATCCCGATTCTGCTATCGATCACGGTGCCGGTGACCACGTTATTGCTGGCACGCACTGCGCTGTTCCGCAAGCGCATGGCTGGGGATGATGTGCCGGCTGAAGTCAGTAGCCGTCGCACTGACAGCGGCAGCTGATCCCGGCAGGCGCCGCAGTGGTGAAATTCGTTCTCCAATAGAATCCATAAAATAGAACCTCAATCGCTAATCCCGGTATCGGGATCACTTTATGAGGTTCTCCCCCATGGCATTCACTCCCCTTGTCCAGGCCCATCTCGACGCGTGGGTTGCCTGCGCCGCTGACTTCGGCCCATTTCTCACGGGCCAGGAAACCACCCTCACCCTCAATGAGCAGCGCAAGGCTTATGAGCAGGTGCTTTGTTCCCATCCGATTCCCGCCGGTGTCAGCTTTTGTGACGTCGATATGGGTGGCGTACCGGGCATGATGGTCGTGCCTGATGGGTTTGAGGGTGACCAGGTGCTGCTTTACATCCACGGCGGTGGTTATGTCGGCGGCAGCCCGCGGGGCTACCTGGGCCTTGCCGGCCACTTCGCAAAACTGCTGGGTGCAAAAGTCTACCTGCCCGACTACCGCCTGGCGCCCGAGCATCCGTTCCCCGTACCTATTGATGACACGTTGCAGGCTTATCGCTGGCTGCTCGACCAGGGCAATGACCCCAGGTCCATCGTGTTCTCGGGCGATTCGGCCGGCGGCGCAATGGTGGTGTCGGTGATGGTCAAGGCCCGCAACGCAGGCCTGCCACTGCCCGCCGGGGGCGCCGCCTTGTCGCCGTGGGCCAACCTGGAACACACCGGCGCCTCCATCGACAACCGTGACGGCCTCGACCCGCAAGCCTCCCGCCTGGGGCTGACGCTGCTTGCAAAAGCGTTTCTCAATGGCGTGCTGCCGAATGATCCCGATGCGTCGCCGGTGTTCGCGGACGTCCGGGGATTGCCGCCCATTCTGGTGCAGATCGGCGAAAACGAAGTCATGCTCAGCGACGCCATGCGCCTGGCCACCCACCTGGGGGAAAACCGGGTACGCGTGTCGCTGGAGGTTTGGCCCGGGATGTTTCATGTCTGGCATTTGTTTGCGGCAATCTTGCCCGAAGGCATGCAGGCCGTGGCGAATGCGGCGTTGTTTCTGGACCAGGCAATACGTGGCAGCCGTAGCGCTTGAGGGGTTGCCCATAGCGCGGGAAAGGCAGCGCTCCTGCCGATAACTATCTGTCACCTGGGGCCCCACCGCCCCACCTACCTTTATCGGACAACGTATCCCGATACAGGTAATGATCATGTATACCCATTCCGATGCACTGACCACGCTGTTTGATTTGCTCAACTCGCTGAATGCGCTGATTTCACATTTGACGAGCCAGCAACAGGCAGCCAAGCAGCGGGGTCTCGAGTTGTATCAACTCGGTGAATTCGAAGAGTGCGAAATCCACCTGACCATCTCCGCCTCGGCCGGCGATGCGCCGTCCCAATACGCCCTGGGCGAAGCCATCCGGCGCCGGGTCGGCAGTGTCGACCCCGAGGCCCAGGCGTGGTACCGCCTGGCCGCTGCCCAGGATCATGTGTACGCCCTGATGCGCCTGGGTGGCGAAACCAACCTGGCCAAGGCCAAGGCCCTCGCCCAGGCAGGTGCCGATGCTGGCGACGGCGCAGCGATGCTGCAGCTATATGAACTGACCAAAGATCGCTCGTGGCTGAGAAAGGCAGGTGATGCCGGCTGCGCCGAGGCCTATTACATTGCGGCGCTGTTGTACGACAAAAACCCGGAGGCCAGTGACAACCGCGACTCCATGCTCAGGTATGCGGCCTTCAAGGGCTTCCCGCCAGCGATGAAGTGGCTGGCCAACATGCAGACCTACTACCGCAACCTCTCCTACCAGCGCATACACCTGGAAAAACGGCTGGCGCTGAATGACCTTGATGGCGTCATGACCTATGCCGGTGCGCTCGGCGGGTTCGATATCGATGAAAGTGGCACCAACCGCTATCACTACCCCGAGAACAAAATCCACGCCTATGGGCTCTACTGGCTGGTCATGGACAGTACCCGGCAAAACCCACGGCACGCCGATGCCGCAGGCTACCTGCAACAACTGGCCAGCGCGCTGACTGCCGAAGAAATGGAAACAGCCAAGGCGTATGGCCGCCAGTGGAAAACCGAGCACCCGGCGCTGTCGGAGTTCAGGTTGACCTACAGCGACCTGAAATGACCGGCGTTTGATGAAGGATTCGAGAGCACATCCGGCAGTTAAGGATTAATTAATCCAAAAACAGCTTGGCGAAGTATTTCCAGGCTGGTACGGTTTAGTGGATTATTTAATCCACTAAACTTCAGGCCTCCCCCATGACAGCTCACACCCCTCGCTTCAACCACAAAGTCGCCCTGGTCACCGGCGGTTCCCGCGGTATCGGCGAAGCGATTGTCCGCCGGCTTGCAGCTGAAGGTGCAGCGGTCGCGTTTACCTATTCCTCCTCTGCCGACAAGGCGCAAGCGCTGGTTGGCCTGATCGAAAGCAAGGGCGGAAAAGCCTTGGCGATTCAGGCCGACAGCGCCGATGTGGCGGCAATAGATCGGGCGGTCGCGGCCACTGTCGAGCATTTCGGCGCCTTGAATATCCTGGTCAACAACGCCGGGATCCTGCTGATGGGCACCGTCGACACCTTCAGCCTGGAAGACTTCGACCGAATGTTTGCGGTCAATGTGCGGGCCACGTTTGCGGCGGCCAAGGCCAGCTCGGCGGTGATGCACACGGGTGACCGAATAATCACCGTCGGCAGCGTGGTCGCCCAACGTTCGGGCTTCCCGGGCTCCAGCGTCTATAGCATGACGAAGTCGGCGATCGCCGGTATGATCCGCGGCCTGGCGATTGATTTCGCGCCGCGCGGCATCACCGTCAACAACGTGCAGCCGGGCCCGACCAGCACCGACATGAACCCGGCAGACGGGCCCCATGCGGACATGATCAAAAGCCTGATCCCCTTGGGCCGCGTAGGTACCGCCGACGATGTTGCCGGCATGGTTGCTTATCTTGCGTCCGAAGAAGCGGCATTTGTCACCGGCACAAGCATGACCATCGATGGCGGCTACCTGGCCTGAGCCTTCACCTGCAATTTCCCCCGAGGTAACCATGGCAAGACCCAGAGCATTCGACCGCGACCAGGTGCTGCGCGAGGCCATCCGGGTTTTCTGCGACAAGGGTTTTGCCGCGGCCTCGACTGAAGAACTGATGCAGGCCATGGGACTGAGCCGCCAGAGCATGTACAACACCTTTGGCGACAAACGTCAGTTGTACCTGCTGGCGATGGCCGAGTATCAGCGCACCGGTGTCGATGACTTGATCGAGCGCCTGAACCAGGGCCCGACCCCGCTGCTGGCACTGCACGACACCCTGCAATCCTTCGCCACCCGCGCCCTGCGGGAAGGGACGGCGGGTTGCATGGGCGTCAATGCCATCTGCGAGTTCGGCCTGGAAGATGATGAGATCAATCAACTCACCGCCCACAGCGCCGAACGCTTGCGCAATGCATTCGAACAGACGCTGGAGCGTGCGCAGGAACAAGGCGAATTGACCGTCGGCACCGATCGCTCGGGCGCGTGTGATTTTCTGATGGCCACCCTCAGCGGCATGAAAGTCGCCAGCAAGGGCGGCGCCACCACTGAGCAGCTGGAGCGCATTGCGGGTTTTGCACTGCGGGCGCTGAGCGCAAACGCGTGATCAGCCCACTACAGGATCGGCGCGCCAAATCGGTCCAGTCGTGGCATCCAGTGGTCCAGGATCTGCGCTGACGCCAGGATATGGTGCGCATGCCCGATCAACAGCCGACGCGGCACAAACCCGATATAGCGGGAGTCATCGCTGTTATCGCGATTGTCGCCCAGCATGAAGTAACTGTCGGCAGGCACCACCACCGGGCCGAAATCGCGCAGCGCCCGTACTGTCGGCATGAACTGCACCGTGCGCTGGCTGCTGTTCGCACGCTCCGTCACCTTGATCCCCGGAACTGTTTGGCCAGGCGCGATGGGCTCGCTGATGTCCTGCCCATTACTGTAGGTGGCCGGCGTACCGTTGACCCACAACACCTCGTCGCGCATTTCCAGGGTATCGCCGGGGATACCGACAATGCGTTTGATCAAGCGCGTGCCGTCCTTGGGCGAGGAGAACGTGACGACATCTCCGCGCTGGGGGTTATCCAGTCTCGCCAGGGAAATATCGGTGAGGGGCAATTTGAGGTCGTACGCGACGCGATTGACCAGCACCACATCGCCCTCAAGCAACGTCGGGCGCATGGAACCGGACGGGATGGGATTCCAGTCAGCCAGGGAGGTGCGGAAAACCCCGAAGCACAGCCAGAAAATGATCGCGTAACGGTAGCGGATTAACCAACGGCGCATAGAGCCTCGCAATACGAAAAGGCACACCGGCCTGCGCCGGGTACCCACGGTGATTTTTGGCAATGCTCGCTTATTGCATCGCAAGATTAAATTAACATTAGCGTTGCCGACCCATGACAGTCGATATTTTCAAGCACACGGAAAAGGAGTTTCACGCCCCATGGATAGCAAATGTTCGGTCTTTATCGCAGCCAGCGTCGACGGCTTTATTGCCCGGCCAGACGGTGATATCGAGTGGCTTCATCGCCCTGAGTACGAAGGCGCCGAATTGAACGGCGTGACCTATGAACACTTCATCGCCACCGTGGATGCGCTAGTGATGGGCCGCAAGACCCTGGAAAAAGTGTTGTCCTTTCCGGAGTGGCCCTATGAGGGTTTTCCGGTGTTTGCGCTCTCTCATCAGCCGCTTGAGCTACCTGCACATTTGAAGGGCAAGGTTGAGGTCGTGAGCCAGGATGTGAACGCCCTCGTGGCCGAGTTAGCCGAGCGCGGGATGAAACACCTGTATATCGACGGCGGCCAGACGATTCAGCAGTTTCTTGAGGCGGGTTTGATCGACGAGATGATCATCACGCGTATTCCGGTTGTGCTGGGCCAGGGGATCCCCTTGTTCAGCCAGTTGGGTGGCGAGCATGAGCTTCGGCATATCGGCACGTATGCGTCGGATAATGGGTTTGTTCAAAGCCGGTATGAGGTCGGTGGCAAGCGCTGATGCTCATTGAGTAATTGGGTTAAATCGAGGTGTCTGTATCGCAGGCAAGCCAGCTCCCACATTAAGCAGCTATGCGCTTGATCCTGAACCGGCCTGATCTGTCCTTGAATGTGTCAACTATGTCCCCGCACAGGCGTCCGGCCCGTGGTCCGCTGCAAGCGCGGTCGCCATAGCCGCCAATACCCGAATAACGGATAGACAGGCCAAAAAAAACGCCCCGAACCAGTCGGGGCGTTTTTCATTCAGCAATCACCAATCAAGCCTGATCAGCCAACCGCCACGTCGTCCCGCCCTTCCCGTCTTCCAACACCACACCCATCGCGGTCAGTTGGTCACGGATACGGTCAGACTCCGCCCAGTCCTTGTTGGCCCGGGCAGTCAAACGTGCCTGGATCAGCGCATCAACTTCAGCGGCATCCACACGCCCTTCAGCGCCCGCCTGCAGGAAGTCATCGGCTTCCATCTGCAATACGCCCAGCACGCTAGCCAGCTCTTTCAAACGTGCGGCAAGCCCCGCCGCTGCGTCGAGATCGCTCTCGCGCAGGCGGTTGATCTCACGCACCATTTCAAACAGCACCGCGCAGGCCTCAGGCGTACCGAAGTCGTCGTTCATCACTTCGGTGAACCGCGCAACAAACGCTTCGCCGCCCGCAGGCGCCACGGAGGGCAGGCCTTTCAACGCGTGGTAGAAACGCTCCAGGGCGCCCTTGGCGTCCTTGAGGTTGTCTTCCGAGTAGTTGATCGCGCTGCGGTAATGGCTCGACACCAACAGGTAGCGCACCACTTCCGGGTGGTACTTTTCCAGCACGTCGCGAATGGTGAAGAAGTTGTTCAAGGACTTGGACATCTTCTCGCCATTGATGCGAATCATGCCGCAGTGCATCCACGCGTTGGCGTAGGTCTTGCCGGTGGCCGCTTCGCTTTGGGCGATTTCGTTTTCGTGGTGCGGGAACTCAAGGTCGCTGCCGCCGCCATGAATGTCGAAGGTCTCGCCCAGGCAGCAGGTGGACATCACCGAGCATTCGATGTGCCAGCCCGGGCGCCCGGCGCCCCATGGCGACTCCCAGCTCGGCTCGCCGGGCTTGGTGCCTTTCCACAGCACGAAGTCCAGCGGGTCTTGCTTGGCTTCGTCGACTTCGATCCGCGCACCGATGCGCAAGTCTTCGATTTTCTTGCGCGACAGCTTGCCGTAGCCCATGAACTTGGCGACGCGGTAGTACACGTCGCCATTGCCCGGGGCGTAGGCGTAACCCTTGTCGATCAGGGTCTGGATCATCGCGTGCATGCCCGGGATATGGTCCGTGGCGCGCGGTTCCATGTCCGGCTTGAGGATGTTGAGGCGTGCCTCGTCCTCGTGCATCGCAGCAATCATGCGCTCGGTCAGCGCATCGAACGACTCGCCGTTTTCGTTGGCGCGATTGATGATCTTGTCGTCGATGTCGGTGATGTTGCGCACATACGTCAGGTCATAACCGCTGAAACGCAACCAGCGGGTCACCAGGTCGAAGGCAACCATGCTGCGGCCGTGGCCGATGTGGCAGTAGTCGTACACGGTCATGCCGCACACGTACATGCGCACCTTGTTGCCATCCAGCGGCTTGAAGACTTCTTTGGTCTTGCTGAGTGTGTTGTAGATCGTTAGCACGACAGTTCCTTAAAACAGAATCACTGGCCCCACGAATCACGCAAGGTCACGGTACGGTTGAATACCGGCTGACCAGGTTTCGAGTCCTTGATATCCGCGCAGAAGTAACCTTCGCGCTCGAACTGGAAACGGTCTTCCGGCTGTGCGTCGCCAAGCGATGGCTCGGCACGACAACCCGTGAGAACTTGCAGCGAGTCAGGGTTGATGTTGTCCAGGAAACTGGCACTGTCTTCGGCCTTCTCGGGATTCGGCGAGCGGAACAGGCGATCGTACAGGCGCACTTCGCACTCGACGCTGGCCGCCGCCGGCACCCAGTGCACCACACCCTTGACCTTGCGGCCTTCCGGGTTCTTGCCCAGGGTGTCCGGGTCGTAGGAGCAACGCAGTTCGACGATGTTGCCATCGGCGTCCTTGATCGCTTCGTCGGCACGGATCACGTAGCTGCCGCGCAGGCGTACTTCGCCGTTCGGCTCCAGGCGCTTGTAGCCTTTTGGCGGCTCTTCCATGAAGTCATCGCGGTCGATGTAGATTTCACGGGCGAACGGCAGCTTGCGCACGCCGAGTTCTTCTTTCTGCGGATGACGCGGCAGTTCGAGGTTTTCGACCTGGCCTTCCGGGTAGTTGGTAATCACCACCTTCAACGGACGCAGCACGCACATGGCGCGCGGGGCGTTCGCGTCGAGGTCCTGACGGATGCTGAATTCGAGCATGCCGTAGTCGACCACACCGTCGGAGCGGTTGGTGCCGACCATCTCGCAGAAATTGCGGATCGATGCCGGGGTGTAGCCACGGCGGCGGAAGCCCGACAGCGTCGACATACGCGGGTCGTCCCAGCCAAACACGTGCTTTTCATCGACCAGTTGCTTGAGCTTGCGCTTGCTGGTGATGGTGTAGTTCAGGTTCAGGCGGCTGAACTCGTACTGACGCGGGTGCGCCGGTACCGGCAGGCTGTCGAGGAACCATTCGTACAGAGGACGGTGGCTTTCGAACTCCAGGGTGCAGATGGAGTGGGTGATGCCTTCGATGGCGTCCGACTGACCGTGGGTGAAGTCGTAGTTCGGGTAGATGCACCACTTGTCACCGGTCTGGTGGTGATGGGCGTGGCGGATGCGGTACATGATCGGGTCGCGCAGGTTCATGTTCGGCGAGGCCATGTCGATCTTGGCACGCAGTACGCGGGCGCCGTCCGGGAACTCGCCGGCGCGCATGCGGTTGAACCAGTCCAGGTTCTCTTCCACCGAACGGTCGCGGAACGGGCTGTTCTTGCCCGGCTCGGTCAGGGTGCCACGGTATTCCTTGGCTTGCTCCGGGGTCAGGTCGTCAACGTAGGCCTTGCCGGCCTTGATCAACTCGACGGCCCAGTCGAACAGCTGGTCGAAATACTTGGAGGCATAGCGCACTTCACCGGACCATTCGAAGCCCAGCCACTTGATGTCGCTCTCGATGGCGTCGATGTATTCCTGGTCTTCCTTGGCCGGGTTGGTGTCGTCGAAACGCAGGTGCGTGACGCCACCGAACTCCTGGGCCAGGCCGAAGTTCACACAGATCGACTTGGCGTGGCCGATGTGCAGGTAACCGTTGGGCTCAGGCGGGAAGCGGGTGACGATCTGCGTGTGCTTGCCCGAATCCAGGTCCGCCTGGATGATCGGGCGCAGGAAATTGACCGGGACGGCAGGTCCGGCCTTGGAATTCGAGGTAGGGTCGACAGTGGGCTTGCTCATAGGATCCTTGAACAGACGAAGTACTTGGCCGGGTGAGGCCGACAAACAAAGGGCTTATCATAGCCGATGCTGTCAAGGCCCTGACAGAGCGTGGCCAAAAACTGCTGCATTTATTGCATGGGCGGTAAAAAACCACCTCGAAATTCCCGCAGGTCACGCTAAACTGCGCGCCTTGGCTGCCGTTTTTGCCAAGCAGGTAAGGCGCAAAACGCCCAAACCCACGAATTCCTTGAAAGAGTAGTGAACATGACTCAAGTCAAACTGACCACCAACCACGGTGACATCGTCATCGAGCTGAACGCCGAGAAAGCGCCGATCACCGTCGCCAACTTCATCGAGTACGTTAAAGCCGGCCACTACGAAAACACTGTTTTCCACCGTGTCATCGGCAACTTCATGGTCCAGGGCGGCGGTTTCGAGCCTGGCATGAAAGAAAAGAAAGACAAGCGTCCCAGCATCCAGAACGAAGCGGACAACGGCCTTTCCAACGACAAGTACACCGTCGCCATGGCCCGTACCATGGAGCCGCATTCGGCCTCCGCGCAGTTCTTCATCAACGTCGCCGACAACACCTTCCTGAACCACAGCGGCAAGAACGTGCAGGGCTGGGGCTACGCGGTATTCGGTAAAGTCACCGAAGGCCAGGACGTTGTCGACAAGATCAAGGGTGTGCAAACCACCGGCAAGGCAGGTCACCAGGACGTTCCGGTAGAAGACGTTATCGTCGAGAAAGCCGAGATCGTTGAGTGATATTGCTGATTTCAGATTTGCATCTGGAAGAGGAGCGCCCGGACATAACCCGGGCGTTTCTGGATTTACTGCACGGCCGCGCCCGTTCCGCCCAGGCGTTGTACATTCTGGGGGACTTCTTTGAAGCCTGGATTGGCGACGATGGGATGACGCCCTTCCAGCGTTCGATTTGCCTGGCCCTGCGCGAGCTGAGCGACAGCGGCACCCAGATTTTCATCATGCATGGCAACCGGGATTTCCTGATCGGCAAGGCGTTCTGCAAAGCCGCAGGCGCAACCTTGCTCAAGGACCCGAGTGTGGTGCAACTCGCAGGCGAGCCCGTGCTGTTGATGCACGGCGACAGCCTGTGTACCCGCGACCTTGGCTATATGAAGCTGCGGCGCATCCTGCGTAACCCCATCACGCTGTTCATCCTGCGCCACCTGCCCTTGCGCACGCGGCACAAGCTGGCGCGCAAGCTGCGCAGTGAAAGCCGCGCGCAGACGCGAATGAAGACCAACGACATTGTCGATGTAACGCCCGAGGAAGTGCCGAGGGTGATGCAGCAGTTCGGCGTGCGTACGTTGGTGCATGGCCACACCCACCGCCCGGCGATTCACAAGTTGCAGATTGGCGAGCAAGCGGCCAAGCGCATTGTGCTGGGGGATTGGGACAAGCAAGGGTGGGCATTGCAGGTGGATGAGCAAGGGTTTCAACTGGCGGCGTTTGACTTCGTCAACCCGCAGTTGGCCTTGCCTGGCGCCTGATCCTCAGACACAACACCCATCAAATGTGGGAGCTGGCTTGCCTGCGATAGCATCACCTCGATGCATCTGATGTACCGAGGTGCCTGCATCGCAGGCAAGCCAGCTCCCACATTGACCGAGTTCGGTCTTTCGATCAGTGGCCAGAAGCCTCCGGCCCCGCCTTCGCTGCAAACGGCGGTTTCGCCAGCCATACAATCACGATCAACGCCATGAACATCCACCCCAGCAACGTGAAGTAATCCACGGTGGACATCATGTACGCCTGGCTCGTCAGTATCTGGTCCAACTGCGCATACGCCTTGTGCCCTGCCCCGCCGAGCGCCTGCAAGGCGTCCCGGGTGGCCGAGTCGTAGGTGGTCATGTTTTCGCTCATGTAGGCATGGTGCTGGTCCGCCCGGCGAATCCAGATCCAGGTGGTCAACGAGGCCGCAAAGCTGCCGCCCAGGGTCCGCAGGAAGGTCGCCAGGCCAGCGCCGTCGGCGATTTGCGCCGGCGGCAGGTCGGACATCAGGATGCTCAAGGTCGGCATGAAGAACAGCGCTACGCCGATCCCCATGAACAACTGCACCAGGGCGATGTGCGTGAAGTCCACTTCATTGGTAAACCCGGCGCGCATGAAGCAACTCAAGCCAATCGCCAGGAACGCCAGCCCGGCCAGCAGGCGCAGGTCGAACTTGTGCGCATATTTGCCCACGAACGGCGACATCAACACCGGCAGAATCCCGATCGGCGCCACCGCCAGGCCCGCCCAGGTGGCGGTGTAGCCCATCTGGGTTTGCAGCCATTGCGGCAGGATCAGGTTGATCCCGAAGAAACCCGCGTACCCGAGTACCAACACAATCGTGCCGATGCGAAAGTTGCGATAGGCGAACAGCCGCAGGTTGACCACCGGGTGCTCGTCGGTCATTTCCCAGATCACGAACACCGCCAGGGCGACAGCCGAGATCACCGCGCCGATGATGATGAAGTTCGACTCGAACCAGTCCAGGTCGTTGCCCTTGTCGAGGATGATCTGCAAGGCGCCGACGCCGACGATCAGGCTGAGCAAGCCGACGTAGTCCATCGGTTGGTAGCTGGTGACCACCGGGCGTTTCTTCAGTTGCGAGCGCACCACCATCACGGCAAAGATGCCGATGGGTACGTTGATAAAGAAGATCCACGGCCAGCTGTAGCTGTCGGTAATCCAGCCGCCGAGGATCGGCCCGGCAATCGGCGCCACCACCGTGACCATCGCCAGCAACGCCAGGGCCATGCCACGCCTGGCGGGGGGATAGACCGCGATCAGCAGCGTCTGGGTCATCGGGTACAACGGGCCGGCAACCAGGCCTTGCAATACCCGAAAGCCGATCAGCTCGGGCATCGAGGTGGAAATACCGCAGAGAAACGAGGCCAGCACAAACAGGATGGTGGCCCACAGAAACAGCTTCACCTCGCCGAAGCGACGGCTCAGCCAGCCGGTGAGCGGCAGCGCGATGGCGTTGCTCACGGCAAACGAGGTGATGACCCAGGTGCCCTGCTCCGAACTCACGCCGAGGTTGCCGGAAATCGTCGGCAGCGCCACGTTGGCGATGGTGGTGTCGAGCACCTGCATGAAGGTCGCCAGGGACAGGCCGATGGTGGCCATCAGCAAGCTGGGCGGCGTGAAGGAGGCGTTAGCGTTACTCATCGCGAATCCTGTGCAACATGATTGGCGCTACGGCCGCCGGGGCCGCAGCTGATGGATTGGCGAATCAGCGCTGGGCAGCCTTGGGAGCGGCGACGCTGTTGTCATGGATCAATTGGGTGATCATCGCGTCGGCTTCGGCCAACTGGCGGTCGTAAACGTTGGTGGTGAACGACGCCTTCTGCGGCGCCTGCTGGGCCAGTACCGGGCCGCTCTGGTCGTGCAGGTCGACGTCGACCACGGTGGACAGGCCCACGCGCAGCGGGTGCTTGGCCAACTCATCGGCGTTCACATGGATACGCACTGGCACCCGTTGCACGATCTTGATCCAGTTACCGGTGGCGTTCTGCGCCGGCAGCAAGGCAAACGCGCTGCCCGTGCCCGCGCCGAGGCTGTCGACGGTGCCACTGAATTTCACGTCGCTGCCGTAGATGTCGGATTCGATATCCACCGGCTGGCCGATACGCATATTGCGCAGCTGGGTTTCCTTGAAGTTGGCGTCAATCCACAGTTGATCCAGCGGGATCACGGCCATCAGTGCAGTACCCGGCTGGACCCGCTGGCCCAGTTGCACGGTACGCTTGGCCACATAGCCGGTCACCGGTGCGATCAGGGTGCTGCGGGCGTTGGTCAGGTAAGCCTGGCGCAACTGTGCGGCGGCAGCCTGCACGTCCGGGTGGGACGAAATCACCGTGTCATCCACCAGGGCGCTGCTGGTCTTGAACTGTTGCTGCACGTTGGCCAGGGCGTTTTGCGCCGAGGTCAGGTCGTCACGGGCGTGGGACAGTTCTTCCTGGGAAATCGCCCCGCCGGCAGCGAGGTTCTTGCGTCGGTTGTAGTTGTCCTGGGCCTTTTGCACGTTGGCTTGTTGCGCCAGCACCTGGGCTTTCATGCCATCGACGTTGCTGTACAAACCACGCACCTGGCGCACGGTGCGGGCCAGGTTGGCCTGGGCACTTTGCAGGCCGACGGCCGCGTCGTTGGGGTCGAAGTTGATCAGCACCTGGCCTTCATGCACCAGGTCGCCGTCGTCAGCGCCGATGCTCACCACGGTGCCGGTCACCAGCGGGGTGATTTCCACCACGTTGCCGTTGACGTAGGCGTCGTCGGTGCTTTCGCTGAAGCGACCATACAATTCGTACCAACCCCACACGCCCAAGGCGCCGAGGATGACGATCAGCGCCAGCACAAACAGCATGACTTTGCGTTTGCGCGGATTGCTGGTGTTGGGTTGTTCAGCCTTGTTTGTTTCAGGAGCGTTGTTGCTGGTTTCGGCAGTGGCCATGACAAGTACCTTGAATTATTCAGTGCGCGTGGCTGGGGTGGTCGAGGCCACGTTATCGGCGTGGAAACCGCCGCCCAGGGCCTGCATCAGTTGAATCGAAAGATCGATTTGCTCGGCATTCAGGGTGGCCAACTGACGCTGGGCCTGGAGCAGTTGCTGTTCGATGCTGAGCACGTCCAGGTAATTGCCGATACCTGAGCTGTAACGCTGGACGCCGGTGTCGTAGGACTGCTGGGCAATGTCAGCGGCGTGTTGCTGGGCCTGGATCTGGCGGCCGGTCTCGCGCAATTGCGAGAGTGTGTTGCCGATATCGCCCAAGGCTTGCACCAGGGTTTTGTTGTACTGGGCCACGGCCAGGTCGTAGTCGGCGTCGCGAGCGTCGAGGTCGGCGCGCAGGCGGCCGCCGTCGAAGATCGGCAGCGAGACGGTCGGCGCAATGCTGAAGAAGCGGCTGGCCGAACCAAACATCGCATCCCCCAGCAACGACTCGGCCCCGGCGCTCGCGCTCAGGTTGAGGTTGGGGTAGAAACGGGTCTTGCTGGCCGCGATGTTCTTGCTCGCCGCCTCCACCCGCCAGCGTGCGGCGATCAGGTCCGGGCGACGGCCCACCAGCTCGGCAGGCAACACCGAAGGCACCGCAACCGCGCTCGGCTTGAGCACGTTGGGGCGTACCAGTTCGCTGCCACGGTCCGGGCCTTTGCCGAGCAACACCGCGAGGGCGATCTTCGCGCTCTGCAGTTGTTTTTCCGCATCGATCAGTTGCGACTGGGAGCTGGCTTCCAGGCTTTCGGTTTGCTGGTACTGGTACTGGCTGTCGATCCCGGAGTTCAGGCGACGCTGGCCCAGGTCGAGCATCTGCCGGGTGCGCTTGAGGTCATCATTGGCCAGGTCACGCACGATATGGGCCTGGCCCAGGTCGCTGTAGGCCTTGGCGACGTTGGCCGCCAGGGTCAGGCGCGCGGCCTGTTGGTCGACTTCGGCCGCGCGGGCCTGGCCCAGTGCGGCTTCCCAGGCGGCGCGCTGGCCACCCCACAGGTCGAAATTGTAATTGAAGCTGGCACCGATGTTACGCACGGTGGCGTAGGCATCGCCCTGGCCCAACGGGTCCTGGTCCTTGGCCAGGCGCGAACGGCTGACACCGGCGCTGGCATCCAGGGTTGGCATGCGCTCGGCGTCGGCAGCATAGGCAGCGGCTTCGGCCTGGTGGGCGCGGGCGCTGGCCACTTGCATGTCGGGGCTGTTCTGCAGGGCTTCCTGGATCAGGCCGTCGAGCTGTGGATCGCCAAGGCCTTTCCACCAGTCGGCGGTGGGCCAGGCAGCGGTGGACAGGGTCACGCCGCTGAGGGATTTGCCGGTTTGCAGGTTATTGGCTTCGAGGCGTTTGCCTTCTGTGTCCAAGCCGCTGAAATTGGCACAACCGGCCATAGTCATGGCCACCAGCACAAGGCTGAGGCCGGCACGCAAGGAGCGATTGTTCATGCACTACCTACCCGCTGGATGGTGATGGGGTCACCCGCAGCTATCAGAATTTTCTTCAGGATTTTTTCCAGGGTTTGCAATTCACCCGGCTCCAGGGCGCCCGCCAACTGGTTCAGGGCCTGGGCACCGATGTGCGGCAGCATGTCGGCCACGCGCTGGCCTTCGGCGGTCAGCACCAACTGCACCTGGCGCCGGTCCTGCTCGGAACGCTTGCGCGCCAGCAGGTCCTTTTGTTCCAGGCGGTCGAGCATGCGGGTCATGGAGCCGCTGTCCAACGACAGGTTGCGGCACAGCTCGGCGGGGGTGTCGACGCCGTACTGGGCCATGATGATCAACACCTTGAACTGCGCGGCCGTGATGCCGTGGGGTTCCATGTGGGTGTCGATGATCTTGTCTTTGAGCAGCGCAGCCCGGCCCAGCAGCAGGCCGAGGTGGCAGTTGTGGAAGTTTTCGGGGGTGAAGTGCTTCATCGAGATCAACCTATTAACTGCCTAAGCAGTGAATGTATGTCACGATGTTACTGCCTAGGCAGCGAATGTCAAACGAATAGTTAGGTTGCTTGCTAATTAGCGGATAAATGGTGGGAGCCGGGCTCCCACCATTACCGTGGACGGATCAGAAATCCCGCTTGTAGAAAATATCCAGGGAGCTGGCCACGCCGCTGGCCACTTCCAGGTACACCTTCTTGCTCAGCAAATAGCGCAAGGCGATGGTGTTGGCCGGCTCGAACACCCCAACGCCATAACGCAGGCTGAGCTTCTCGGAGATCTTGCCGCTGGCCACCACGGCGGTGTTGTTGCCGCTGCCCTGGGTGTCCAGTTCAAAGTCCTGGATGCCCAGGTTCTTGGCGATGTCCGACGTGACCCCGGCACTGCCCATCAACCCAAGACCCAGCGCCGCTTCGGCCAGCATGTTGTTGTCCTCACCGTTGGTGGTGCGCGAACGCCCCAACACCAGGTACGACAAGGCATCCTCCTGGGCCATGGCCGGCTCCGAGAAAATTTGCGTAGTCGGCTGCTCGGCACTGCCGCTCAGACGAATACCGGCGGTGACGGTCCGGGACGGCTCGGTGGTGATCCGCACCGCTTCGATATCCAGGAACGGCTGGTCAATCGGCCCGGCAAACAACAATCGCGCGCGGCGCACAGTCAGGCGTTGGCCGTAGGCACGGTAGCGGCCGTCGTTGAGCCACAGTTCACCACGGGTGTCCATGTTGTCGCCGATGTGCACATGGCCTTGCAGGTTGGCGGTAAGGCCAAACCCGGCGAAGCTCAGCTTGTCCTTGCCTACCTCCACATCGATGTCCATCGCCATGGCCATCGGCGGCTTGCCCTCTTCGGTCTGGCTGCCGACGATCACCGTGTCATCCGAGACCTTGACCGTCGATGGGGGCAATTCCCGCACGGTGATCTCGCCCTTGGGAATCTGCACCTTGCCGGAGATCGCCAGCTTGTCGTTCTTCATGCTGATCTTCAGGTCGGGCGCCACCTCCAGGGCCGCGTACGGTTCCACGGTGACCGGCAGTTGCGTGCCTTGCAGCGCGATATCCACCGCCAGGGCCTGGCCCCAGTCGATCTGCCCCTTGATAGTGCCCTGCCCGGCCTTGCCGCTGCGCCAGCCGCCATTGAGCTGCACGCTTTCGCCGGCAATCAACGCCTGGATATTCAGGCCTTCAATGCTGGTGGGCAGTTCCGGGCCGGAGATTTCCCCCCCCACCAGGTTGATGCTGCCGTTGACCTGAGGCGCCAGCAGGCTGCCGCCGATTCGCCCGTTACCGTTGAGCTTGCCGTTGAGCTTCTCGACCATGGGTACAAAGGGGCGGGCCACCGCGAGGTCGAGGCCGGTCAGGGTGAAGTTGCCGGTGATCGGCTTGTTCTTCGCCAGCGGATTGAGCTGCGCCTGCAACAGCAACTCGCCGAGCTTGCCGCCACGGAAATTGAGCTGGGTGTCGATGCGCGTGGGGTTGAGGGTGGTTTCCAGCTTCAGCGTGTCGTAGGGGAAATCCAGCCACTGGTCCTTGTCCTTGACCCGCAGGGTACCGCCGCTGGCGTCCACCGAGACCACGCCTTTGGGGCCGCTGGCCGGCAGGTCGAGCTGCACGTCGGCATTGAGCTTGCCCTGCCAGGCGAAATCCTTGGGCAACCACTGCGCCAGGCTATCGATCGGGAACTGCTTGAGGTGGTAACGCAGCTTCGGCTCGGGCATCAGGCGCTGGTCTTCGCCGCACAGGCTCGCCGGGCCGGAGACCCAGCAGTGCGCCGCAAAGGTCAGCTTGCCATCGGCCAGGCGCTCGATCTTCGCCGGCGCTTGCAGCTTCCAGTCCTGGCCACCGGCTTGCACATCGCCGCTGGCCAGGCGCCCGCGCCAGTTGCCTTTGTCGAGGTTGCCGTCCAGGGCCAGGGCCAGCTTGAGCAACGGGCCGGCCAGGTCGAGCTGGACTTTCTGGCTTTTGATATCGCCCTGGGCGCTGGCAGTGAAGGTGCCGAGCTGGGTTTCACCGGCCTGGATGCCACTGCCTTTCAGGTCGACTTTGGCGCGCTGGGCATTATCCAGGTTCGCGTCCAGGGTCAGGTTTTGCAGGCGGTTATCTTCAAACGCCAGTTGCTGGCCAACCAGGTTGAGCTTGCCTTGCGGCGCTTTCAGGGTGCCGGCGACGTCGAGGCGACCATTCATCTGCCCGCGCAGTTGCGGCCAGAGCTGGGCGAGGCGCGTCAGCTTGATGTCGATCTGCCCGGCAAGGCGCTGTTGCAGGCTGCCGCTGCCATAGATGCGGTTGTCGCCGAGGCGAATGTCGAGGGTGCCGAGGGTCCATTGCTCGCCAGCGCCTTCGGCCTTGGCCTGGAGCACGGCAGGTTGGCCACGCAGACGGCCCTTGAGGTCGAGGTCGGCATTGAGCTTGAGTTGCTCGTTCTTCATTTCACCCTTGCTGCGCAACGGGCCCGCGAGGGTGCCGGGCAACTCCGCGACCCAATACGCCGGGTTGATCGCCGACAAGTCCAGCGCCGTGTCCCAGGCGATGCCATCGGCAAATTGCAGGTTCAGGTGGCCTTCGGCCTTGCCCTGACCAGCCGCGAGTTTCAACTCGGGGAGGAACACTTGCTTGAGGTCGCCACTGAACGGGCTGGCAAGGCTGAACTTGCCCGCAGGGCCGTCGAGGTCGGCCTTGAAGTTGCCCAGATAGTTGCCGTCCTTGTAGGAAACTTCACCATTGAAGGTACGCAAGGCCACCTGGGGTTCGTCGATCACCGGGTACAGGCGATGCCACGGGAAATCCAGCCAGTCGATTTTCGCGTCGGCGCTGAAGCCTTGCTGCCAGTCCAGATTGGCACTGAGCTTGAGGCTTTGCTTGTCACCGGCATTCAAATCCAGCCCGGCGATCTGCGCGCCCTTGGCGTCGACCTTGCCTTGCAGCAGCAGGTCCACCGGGCCTTTTTCCGCGGGCAGTACGGCTTTGCCCAGCAACTGGTAACCGTTGCTCAGGTCGCCCTTGGCGGTCAGGTCCAGCTGATTGAGTTGCAGGGTATCGGGCAAATCGGCGCTGGGTTTGAAGCCGTCGGCGGTGATGTGCAACTGCGCCGGCAGGTTTTCCACCAGCGGTTGCAATTCGCCGCTGAGCTTGGCCGGCAGGTAGCCGCTGCTGTCGGCGTCGAGCTTGAGGGTCTTGAGCAAATCGCCATCGACCTTGAGCGCCAGCGTCCAGGGCGCACCGCCCGGCGCGTAAGGCAGGCTCAGGTTGCCGCTGGCGGCCAGCGGCCAATTGCCGGTGGGTTGCAGCAGGCCGGACAGGTCAAGGACCAAACCGTCCCGTTGCAGGTGCACCGAATCGATCTGCATCCCGGCGGCAGTCCAGTGCGCCGCCAGCTGCAGGCCCTGGAGCTCTTCGCTGCCATTGAACAGCAGGCTGCCAACGCGGATGTCACCCAACTGAAGGGCGACCGGCAGTTTCAGGTCCGGCAGGGTAATCGGGCCGCTGCTTTCTTCGGTGCCGGGTGGAAATTGCAGGCTCACCTGCTCCACATCCAGTTGGTTGATGCACAAGGTCATGCGCATCAAACAGGCCGGCGACCAGTCGAACTTTGGCGACTGAAGCTCCACGCGGCTGCTGTCCTGCTGCCATAACAGATGGTCGGCACTCCACTGCCCGCCCAGGCGACCCTGGAAATTCTCCACGGTCAAACCCGGCACCTGGCCCAGCACCCACCGGCTGCCGGCTTGGGTACCCAGCACCGTCCACAGTGCCAGCACTATCACCGCGAGGACCGCCAGAATGGCCAGCCCCGCTATTTTCAAACCACGCATCACAGCTCAGGCCCCATGGAAAAGTGCAAACGAATGCCGCCCGGGTCTTCGAGGGCATGGGCCAGGTCGAGGCGGATCGGGCCAACCGGCGACACCCAGCGCACACCCACACCCACGCCGGTTTTCAGGCTTGGCATTTCCAGGGTGTTGAACGAGTTGCCTTGGTCGATAAAGGTCGCGATCCGCCATTTTTCGGCGATGGAATATTGGTACTCGGCGCTCAGGGCCACCATGTAGCGGCCGCCGATGCGGTCGCCACGATCGTTTTCCGGGGACAGGGTCTGGTACTCGTAACCCCGTACGCTCTGGTCGCCACCGGCAAAAAAGCGCAACGACGGCGGCACGGATTTGTAGCCGTTGGTGGCACTGCCGCCAAACTGCGCCCGGGCCAGGAAACGGTGGTTGTCCCACAGGGTGGTCAAGCCCTTGATGGTCGCCGTGCCGTAAAGCAGGTTGGTGTCGGAACCCAGGCCTTCCTTGGCGACCTTGGCGTCGAACAGCAGGCGATAGCCATTGTGCGGGTCGATGCGGTTGTCGCTGCGCAGGTAGGAATAACTGATGCCCGGCATCAGCAGCGTACTCAGGCCCGAGTCGTTGCCCAGGCGATACTCTTCGCGCTGCCATTTGAGCGAGATCACCCGCGTCCAGCCGCTGGGCAACTTGCTGTGCCACTCGGGGCCGAGGGTGAGCAGTTTACTCAGGGTGTCGGTGTTGGCGATTTCTTCATTCTGGTAACCGCCGGCAAAGCGCAGTTTGTCGGTCAGTGGCGGGTCCATGGGAATGTCGTACCACAACCCGACGTTCTGCCGAGGCGCGGAAAGCTCGGCTTCCCAGCCATAACTGTGGCCCTGGGGGTTGACCCAGTGGCGCGTCCAGTTGGCCTTGCCCCGCGGGCCGACGTCGGTCGAGTAACCGAGGCCCAGGCCCATGGTGCGCGGCTTGCGGGTTTCAAGTTGCACGGCCACCGGGATCACGTCATTGGTCGAGGCCGCCGGAGCGGCGTCCACGCGCACGCCTTCGAAAAAGCCGCTGGATTGCAGGTTCTGGTTGAGTTCGGCGATCAGTTCGGAGTCGTAAGGCGCGCCGCTCTTGAACGGCACCATGCGTTGCAGCAGGTCTTCATCAAACGGCGTATCGCCGGCAAAGCTGACCTTGCCCAAGGTGTAGCGTGGGCCACTGTCATAAATCAGTTCGATATCGGCCACACCCGCCTTGGGGTCGACCGAGAGTTTCTGGCTGGTGAAGCGCCCGCTGAAAAAGCCGTAGCGTGACGCCTGGTTCTGGATGACGCGCTTGGCGTCTTCGTAGTTGCCGTGGTTGAGCACGGCGCCGGATTTGAGTTGGTCGCTGGCGGGCACGCGAAAGGCCTTGAGGTCGGCGGCCTGGCCGTCGACCCGAATGGTCACATTGCGCAAATGCACCGGTTCGCCGGGGTCGATGGTGAGGATCAGGCGCGGGTTCTTGCCGCCCTTCACATCGCTGGCAATCTGCGGTTGGTAGTAGCCCAGCGCCTGGGCGGCCTTGCGGGCCTGCTCCTCGGCGCCACGGCTGAACCGCAGCAGGGCTTCTTCGTCACGATCGCCGACCCCGCCGATATAGCCTTCGATGTTGGCTTTCAACGAGTCGTTTGAAGGCTTGATACGCACATCCAATTCGCTTTGCGCCAAGGCGCCGCAGCTCGTGAACAGCAGAATCAAGCCGCTGGTAAATCTTCCTGGAAACTTCATAGGCCGGGATGCTACACGAGCTTGGGAGCGAGTTAGAACCCGGATTTGTCTGAATAATTCTGTCTTAAACCGTTGCAGCCTGTAACACCTGCGGATTTGCGTGAAAGAACACGTGTTCCAGTACCGGTCCTACAGCGACCTCGCCGATCTCTTCATAGCCCTGGCGCTTATAGAATTCCAGATAGCGAGAATTCCCCGTGTCCAGCACCACGCCCGAGGAATGCGGGTCTTCGGCGCACCAGTTGTGCACCGCTTCCAGCAGTTGCTCACCGTAGTGCTTGCCCTGGAATTGCGGGTGAATCCCCAGCAACGGCAGCACATGCACCGAATCCGAGGGCAGGCACGCCAGCACTGCCTGATGGTATTCCAGGTAACGCCGGGTACCGCGCACACCGGTACTCAGCCACATGCGCAACTGCCAGGCCCAGCTTTCGGTGATGCCCAGGCGGCGGGTCGGTGGCGCGATCAGGGCGATGCCGATCAGCCGGTCGTTGACCAACAGGCCAATCGCCGGGAGTTTCTGGAAGAAGTGCTGCTTGACCAGCTCACGCACCGTGGCGCGCACCCGCTGTTCGTAGCCGGGACGTTCGGCTTCGAAGATGTAGGCGAACGTCGGCTCATGGCGATAGGCCTGGTACAACAGCGAACGGGCTTCGCGGGAGTAGCCGCTGTCGAGCATGTGGATCTGGGCGATGGCAGTCGAGGTGTCAGGCATAACAGTGAATCTCCCCTGGGCGCTGACTCAAAAGGTCGCGCTCTTGTTATTACGAACGTCTGCGGCACTGTTTCGTTCAGTGTAGCCACCGGACGCCGTTTCGTAGCCCAACGCAGCCTTGTGCCTCGGCAGCTGCTACAAGGCTGGCTCCCGTCCTGCATTGTCGGCTAGCATCGCCCTTTTGCCAGACTGGACCGCCGACCATGAAAATCGTGTCTTTCAATATCAACGGGCTGCGCGCCCGCCCTCATCAGCTGGCGGCACTGATTGAGAAACACCAGCCGGACGTGATCGGCCTGCAGGAAACCAAGGTCCACGACGACCAGTTCCCGCTGGATGAGATCAAGGCCCTCGGCTATCACGTGTATTACCACGGGCAGAAAGGCCACTATGGTGTTGCCCTGCTCTCACGCCAGGAACCGCTGGCGCTGCACAAAGGCTTTGCCAGTGACGAAGAAGACGCCCAGCGCCGGTTTATCTGGGGCACCTTCGCCGACGCCAACGGCAACCCGATTACCATCATGAACGGCTATTTCCCACAGGGCGAAAGCCGCGACCACCCCACCAAGTTCCCGGCCAAACAGCGCTTCTACGAGGACCTGCAAACCCTCCTGGAGTCGCAGTTCAGCAATGACCAGGCCGTGGTGGTGATGGGGGATGTGAATATTTCCCCGGAAGACTGCGACATCGGCATCGGTGCCGACAACGCCAAGCGCTGGCTGAAGACCGGCAAGTGCAGCTTCCTGCCGGAAGAACGCGAGTGGATGGCCCGCCTGAAGAACTGGGGCCTGGTGGACAGCTTCCGCCACCTCAACCCGGATGTGGCAGACCGCTTCAGCTGGTTCGATTACCGCAGCCGTGGTTTTGAAGACGAGCCAAAGCGCGGGCTGCGAATCGACGTGATCCTGGCTTCCCAGGGCTTGTTGCCCCGGGTAAAGGATGCCGGTGTGGACTACGACCTGCGCGGCATGGAAAAACCCTCCGATCATGCACCGATCTGGCTGGAATTGAGCTGATTTCTTAACAGCAGCGCCGTTAAATGTGTGAGCGGGCTTGCTCGCTCCCACACTTTTTGACGGCGTGATGCCGGTCATATTGCTGAAACCTCTCTGACTTAATCTCGCGGCACTCCCTTTGGCTTGAGAAGGTGCCGGCATGATGCTGCGCGTTCTATCCCTGCTGGCCCTGCTCAGCGCATTTCCCCTCGCCGCTTTTTCCACCCCACTGCCCTTCCCCGAACATGGCCCGGCCTTGCGCATCCAGGGTTCCAACACCATCGGCGCGGCGCTTGGCCCGGCGCTCGTCAAGGGGCTGATGGAGCAACAGGGGTTGCAAGCGGTGCACAGCGAGCCATCTGACCAGGCCAACGAACAGCACATCGTCGGCAAGACTCGCCAGGGCCAGAAGGTGACGGTGGAAGTGGCGGCCCATGGTTCCAGCACCGGGTTCGCAGCCCTGAAAAACGCCAGCGCCGACCTCGCGGCGTCTTCCCGGCCGATCAAGGACAGCGAACTGGTGGACCTCGAAGCCCTCGGCGACCTGAAAAGCCCCGACGCCGAACAGGTCATCGCCATTGACGGGCTGGCGATCATCCTCAACCCACGCAACCCGTTGGGGACGTTGAATACCGCGCAACTGGCGCAAATCTTCAGCGGCGAAGTCTCGACCTGGGAACAACTGGGCGGCATCGGTGGCCAGATTCACCTGTACGCGCGGGATGATCAATCCGGCACCTATGACACCTTCAAGGAACTGGTGCTCAGCCGGCGCGGCAAGTCGTTGGATGGCAGCGCCAAGCGCTTCGAATCCAGCGAGCAGTTGTCGGATGCTGTCAGCCATGACCCCCAGGGCATCGGTTTTATCGGATTGCCCTATGTGCGCCAGGCCAAGGCGGTGGCCATCGTCGATGGCGACTCGCAGCCGATGCTGCCGCTGAACAGTTTGATCGCCACCGAGGACTACCCACTGTCACGCCGGTTGTTCTTCTACCTGCCACCTGTTGCACAAAACCCCTGGGCCAAGGCCCTGGTGGACTTTGCACAAAGCAGCAAGGGCCAGGCGATCGTCGCCGCCAACGGTTTTATCGCACAGCAGGTGCAGGCCATGGCGGTGGAACCACGGGCGCCGATGCCCGGGGATTACCAGGCGATTGCCCGACAAGCGCAGCGCCTGACGGTGAATTTCCGGTTTGAGGAAGGCAGTGCCAGCCTCGACAACAAGGCGCGCCAGGACCTGATGCGGGTAGTGGCTTATATAAAGAGCCACGGCAAGCTGGACAAGCAGGTGACGCTGGTGGGGTTTGGGGATGCCAAGAGTGATGCGCAGCGGGCGGCGCTATTGTCGAAGTTGCGGGCGATGGCGGTGCGCCGGGAATTGGTTAAAAGCGGCGTGGTGCTGAGGGACATTCAGGGGTTCGGTGCCGAGATGCCGGTGGCGGCAAATACGGCAGATGAGGGACGGATCAAGAATCGGCGGGTGGAGGTTTGGGTGTATTGAGGACGCGGAGCGTCCGGGGCAGCATTCCCACGCAGAGCGTGGGAACGATCAACTGGCCTCATCGCGGCAAGCCCGGCTCCCACAGTTGACTGCATTCCCCTGTGGGAGCTGGCTTGCCTGCGATGAAGACACCTCGGTTTTACTGCCCGCTGCGCATCATTTCCCGCGGCACATACTTGCCGATCTCAAACTTGCCGATTGCTGCGCGGTGCACTTCGTCCGGGCCATCGGCCAGGCGCAGGGTGCGCTGCATGGCGTACATGTAGGCCAGCGGGAAGTCATTGGATACGCCGGCGCCACCGTGGATCTGGATGGCGCGATCGATCACCCTCAACGCCACGTTCGGCGCCACCACCTTGATCTGGGCGATTTCGCTTTTCGCGACCTTGTTGCCCACGGTGTCCATCATGTAGGCAGCTTTCAGGGTCAGCAGGCGCGCCATGTCGATTTCCATCCGCGAGTCGGCGATCTTGTCGATATTGCCACCCAGGCGGGCCAGCGGCTTGCCGAAGGCAGTACGGCTGACGGAACGCTTGCACATCAGTTCCAGCGCGCGCTCGGCCATGCCGATGGAACGCATGCAGTGGTGAATACGGCCCGGACCAAGGCGCCCCTGGGCAATTTCAAAGCCCCGGCCTTCGCCCAGCAGGACGTTTTCGTACGGCACGCGGACGTTTTCAAACAGCACTTCGGCGTGGCCATGGGGTGCGTCGTCGTAGCCGAACACCGGCAGCGGGCGCACGATCTTCACACCGGGCGCATCCACCGGTACCAGGATCATCGAGTGCTGCTGGTGACGCGGCGCATCCGGGTTGCTCAGGCCCATGAAGATCAGGATCTTGCAGCGCGGGTCACAGGCGCCGGAGGTCCACCATTTTTTACCGTTGATCACCCACTCGTCGCCGTCGCGTTCTGCACGGGCGGCCATGTTGGTGGCGTCGGAGGAAGCCACGTCCGGCTCGGTCATGGCAAATGCCGAGCGGATTTCGCCGCGCAGCAGCGGTTCGAGCCAGCGTTGTTTTTGCTCTTCGTTGGCGTAGCGTACCAGCACTTCCATGTTGCCGGTATCCGGTGCCGAGCAGTTGAACGGCTCCGGCCCCAGCAAGGAGCGGCCCATGATTTCGGCCAGGGGTGCGTATTCCAGGTTGGTGAGGCCGGCGCCCAATTCGGATTCAGGCAGGAACAGGTTCCACAGGCCTTCGGCTTTAGCCTTGAGCTTCAACTCTTCCATGATGGCGGTGGGCTGCCAGCGGTCACCTTCGGCAACCTGGCGTTCGAACACAGGCTCGGCCGGATAAACGTAGGCGTCCATGAACGCGGTGACGCGTTCACGCAGTTCCTGAACCTTGGGCGAATAGGCGAAATCCATGGGCAGCACCTTCTCAATGGAGGTTGTTGAGGTCATGAAACGATGCTAGAACAGCGTTGATAATTTACCTAGCCTATTCTCGGCGTGTATTAACATTCATCACCGATATATGATCGGCGTATGGACACCTAACAATAAGAGCGCAGCGAAATGAATCTGAGCAAGGTCGACCTCAACCTCTTCATCGTCTTTGACGCGATCTACACCGAAGCCAACCTGACCCGCGCCGGGCAGATTGTCGGGATTACTCAACCTGCGGTGTCGAACGCTCTGGCCCGCCTGCGGGAGACCTTCAACGACCCGCTGTTCGTGCGCACAGCCCAAGGCATGGTGCCCACACCCATGGCCCAGAACATCATTGGCCCGGTGCGTAACGCGCTGTCGCTGCTGCGGGTGTCGGTACAGGAAAGCCGGATCTTCAACCCGCAACAGGCGGCCAAGACCTACCGCATCAGCATGACCGACCTCACCGAAGCGGTGATTCTGCCGCCGCTGTTCCAGCGCCTGCGCCGCCTGGCACCAACGGTGGTAATCGAGAGCTTCCTGTCCAAGCGCCGGGAAACCACCAAGGAACTGGCGGCCGGTCGCCTGGACTTTGCCGTGGATGCGCCGCTCAACACCGACCCGCAAGTGCGCCACGTCAAGCTCATGGAAGACCGCTACGTGTGCGCCATGCGCAAGGGCCATCCGATGGCGGGCAAGGACAAACTGACGCTGGATGACTACCTGTCGCTGACCCACATTCATATCTCCAGCCGGCGCAACGGCCTGGGCCATGTCGACCTGGCGCTGGGCAAGATGGGCCTGCAACGCAAGATCGCCCTGCGCTCCCAGCACTACCTGATGGCCTCGCAGGTGCTGCAGCAAACCGACATGGTAATGACCGTGCCGGAGCGCTTCGCACGGCGCCATGAACTGCACTGGTTCAACCTGCCGGTGAATGATGTGCCGATGGTGGAAACCCATCTGTACTGGCATGAAAGCACCGACCAGGATCCGGCCAACCGCTGGATGCGCGAGCAGATGATCGAGTTGTGCCAGCAGGTGACGGCCCATGAGAAGAAGCTGGACAAACTGTAGGAGCGAGCTTGACGTTAACGTCAACCAGCCATTAGCTTAACGCTCAAGACACTCCTTGAGCGCCCTCATGAGCACGACCTACAGCATCTCCGACCTCGCCCGCGAGCTCGACATCACCACCCGCGCCATTCGTTTCTATGAAGAACAAGGCCTGCTGTCCCCGGAACGCCGGGGCCAGGAGCGCATTTATTCGCCCCGCGACAAGGTCAGCCTGAAGCTGATCCTGCGAGGCAAGCGCATCGGTTTTTCCCTGGCCGAGTGCCGGGAACTGATCGAACTCTACGACCCTACCAGCGGCAACCAGAAACAGCTGCACAGCATGCTGGCGAAAATCGCCGAGCGCCGCGAGCAGCTGGAACAACAGTTGCTCGACATCGAACAGATGAAGCTCGAACTGGACACCGCCGAAGAGCGTTGCATCCAGGCGCTGGAACAGACCATTCAGGGCCAGGTTGGCCATTCATAAAAGGTAGCTGCCATGTCCCTCCCCTCTCATGTGCGCCTGGTGGAAGTGGGCCCCCGCGACGGCCTGCAGAATGAAGCGCAACCCATCAGCGTCGCCGACAAGGTGCAATTGGTGGACGCCCTGAGTGCCGCCGGCCTGGGTTACATCGAAGTCGGCAGTTTTGTGTCGCCCAAATGGGTACCGCAGATGGCCGGGTCGGCCGAGGTGTTTGCACAGATCCAGCGCAAGCCGGGCGTGACCTATGGCGCGCTGGCGCCAAACCTGCGGGGTTTTGAAGATGCACTGGCGGCGGGCGTAAAAGAAGTGGCCGTATTTGCGGCGGCTTCCGAGGCGTTTTCCCAGCGCAATATCAACTGCTCCATCAGCGAAAGCCTGGAACGCTTCGTGCCGATCATGGAAGCGGCCAGGCAGCACGGTGTGAGTGTGCGGGGTTATGTGTCGTGTGTGTTGGGTTGCCCTTATGAAGGTCAGGTCGCGCCGGAACAGGTCGCGGCAGTCGCTCGCGAGCTGTTCGCCATGGGCTGCTATGAGGTGTCCCTGGGCGACACGATTGGCACCGGCACTGCAGGCGCAACACGCCGGATGTTCGAGGTGGTCGGCGCGCAGGTGCCACGGGACAAGCTGGCCGGGCACTTCCATGACACCTATGGCCAGGCCATCGCCAATATCTACGCCAGCCTTGAGGAAGGTATCCAGGTGTTCGACAGCTCTATTGCGGGCCTCGGCGGGTGCCCCTATGCCAAAGGGGCCAGCGGTAACGTTGCCACTGAAGATGTGTTGTACCTGCTCAATGGCTTGGGCATCGAGATGGGTATCGACATGGACAAGCTGATTCTGGCGGGTCAGCAGATTTGTACGGTACTCGGCCGCCCCACCGGTTCGCGCGTGGCGAAGGCTCGCAGTGCCGGTTGAGTAGTGCGCTTGTGACGATGTGTTACCTCGCGGCTACACATCGGGTAACACGGGAACATATTTTGTCGCATTTCCTGAAGGAAATTTCTCGCCAAAAAATCAAGACATTGATTTTAAAGGACTTTATAAAGTTGGCACGGCTTCTGCTATCTCTACTGCATAACAAGAATAAAAAGCACCAAACCTAATAAAAATAAGACGTAACGACTCTGACATAACAAAAACAACACGGCAGAGACGCAGCTAACAGATTTTTTTGGAGAAGATGTGCTTCGCAGGGTACGGCTTGCCGAAACCCGCAACCGGATAGAGAAGAACAAAAAACTACCTCAAGGTAGCTACCCACTGGTTGGATCGCGTGCGAAGAAGCAGATCAGCGCTCAAAAAAATACGTTTGCTCTTGACCCCGGATGGGGGTCGCCAAAAACAGCGGTAAAGGGCCACGGTTGCCAAAAACAACAATAGACCGCCCCTCAATAATAAAAAAAGAGCACGCAACGACAAATTAAAGGGGACCTTCGGGTCCCCTTTGTGCTTTCTCGGGGAAGGTGATTTGCGTGTATATCCGTTTTTTGGGTGATGGCTGAGATTGG
>NZ_JACAPM010000019.1:152187-152380 GCF_013385695.1 Pseudomonas sp. D8002 | reverse complement strand
GGAGCTGGCTTGCCGGCGATGGCATCAACTGGGTGTGCCTGATGCACCGAGGTGTCTGCATCGCCGGCAAGCCAGCTCCTACAGAAAAGCAGCTCTGCTTTCGCTCTGGCTTTTGCCTTTGCTTTTAACACTCAGGTCGGCTCTCAGGCCGCCGTGCTTTTGATTTTGATCTTGATCTGACTGCCCCAATAAG